>NZ_JBEXPJ010000023.1:0-80020 GCF_040611995.1 Lentzea sp. NPDC006480 | reverse complement strand
GCCGAAAACGGGTAGCACCTGCAGTGGCCGCGTGGCCAGCACGCTGTCGACCTGGTAGCCGTCGAGCCGGGACAGCCAGATCGCCGCGGTGCCCGCCAGCCCGATGAGCCACGCCGCGAACAGCGCGCCCACCCGGTCCACCCGCCGCGCCGTCGCGAGCACCGCCAGGAGCTGCACGGCGACCACGCCGATGATCTGCCACGCGGTGGACACCAAGGGCGTTCCCAGTGTTCCGAGGACCACCACCACAGCTGCCGCCACCACACCGCCGATCACGCCCGCCACCGCGGCGGTCCGCGGGAACTCCCGGCGCAGCACCAACGGCACGAGCCACACCAGTGCCAGTGCCAGCGCCGTCGGCACGCGGTTGAAGTTCATCAGGAACGGGAGGACGACCACGTCCAGCGCCACCCGGTCCGCGGTGGACTCCGGGTAGCCGCCGATGAAGGAGACAACGGGGGCGTACTGATCGCGCCACAGTGCGGCGGCTACCCGGATCTCGGTGAACCAGCCCAGCAACGTCCAGGTCATCACCGCCAGCGCCAGTGCGAGAAACCAGCCGTGCCAACGGTTCCGCACGAGCGTGGCGCAGTGTCCGGCCCACGTCGTCACGAGCACGGCCGTGCCGATCAGCGCCGCCGTGCCGATCGCGGTGTACGTGGTGAAGGCGGTGAAGTTCTGCGCGTCCAGTCTGTCTGCGAGAACGAGACCGAGCCCGATCGCGAGACCGGGCAGCGCGAAGGTGCCGCGGCGTGGTCCGAACACCGCACCGCGCCAGGCGACCAGGCCGATCAGCGCGGCCACTGGAATCGCCCAGACGGTGCGCATGACCACGAACGACTCGTTGCCGGCGCGGTACCAGGTCAGGTCGCGCAGCCCGGCGGCCGCGTGCCACCAGGCGAGCTGCAGGGCGAGCGCGCAGCCCAGCACCTCCCAGAAACCCGGTCGCAGCAACGAGTCCGGGTCGCGCATCGCCGATGACCTGGCCGCCGGCGCGGGGTGGAGGCCGAACCAGCGGCGCCACCACCGGCCGTGGGCCAGCGTCCGGTACGGCTCGGGATCACCTGTCCACCGCACGACGAGCGCGTCCGCGTACTTCTCCCGTGCGCGCAGCACTGCAATCCGGGCACCGAACACCAACAGCGCCATCACGGCGAGCCGCCACAGCAGGCCGAGCGTGATCGAGCTGGTCGGCAGCCCGAGCGGCAGCTTGAACGGTGTGCGGGACAACAGCGCCGGGTTGAGCAACGTCAGCAGGTACGGCACGAGCACCACCACCATGAACGCCCGCCAGGTCGCGAGCGTCGCGTTGGTGACCGTCACGTCGGCCCGCACGTGCGCGAGTTCGTGCAGCACGATGGCGCGGAACTGCGCGGGGTTCTCGCGCCGCAACGCGAGCATGCCCGCGTTCAGCGCGACGTACTTGCGTTGGTGGTTCCCGAACGCCACACCACCTGCCCGCAACCTCGCCGGGTCGAGCAGGAACACCGGCGCTGTGGTCAGACCCGCCGCGCTGACCAGCTCGGTGAGCGGCTCGGTCAGCTCGTCGGGCACCGGCACCAGTCCGCGCCCGCGGACGCGCCACCGCGGCCGGAGGAAGTAGATCACCGCCCCGACCGCGGCGAGCAGCACCAGTCCGCCGGCGAGCCAGAGCGCGCGGGCGCCGAGGAAGGTGGCCATGCACGCGCGGTAAGTGTCCCATTTGGACTCGTCGGGATCCGCCGAGAAGGTCGAGGTCAGGTACAGCCCGGACCGCACCTGGCAGCGTGCCTCGTCCAGGGATGTCGCGGCGTGCCACACGACCGCGTACTGACCGAAGATCAGCAATGTCGTGGCGACCGCCAGCAGCACCAGCGACGCGAACCTGAGCGTGGTGCCGGAGGGCACCGCGGATCTCTCCCCCTCGTTCATGTCCGAATGGTGATCGCTGAACTGGCCGCTGTCACTAGGCCGTTGGCGGGAAAACAAGCGGTGGCCGATTATGTCGAACTACGACGCATTTTCACGATTTGGGCGTCGTTGACGTGAGTTCCGGGCTCGCCTGTACTTCCGGCTGTGGCCCTTTCGCTTACTCGGAAAACCTCGCTACCGCTGCGCTGGATCAGCCCGGTGGCGCTGGTTCTGCTGTGGCAAACGGCCAGTTCAACGGGCGTGCTCTCACCCGAGAAGCTGGCCTCTCCGCTGACCGTCGCGCAGTCCGCCGGTGAGCTGATCGCCGACGGCCAATTGGCCGATGCATTCCTGGTTTCGCTGGGCCGCGTTTTCTTCGGGTTTCTCATCGGCGGCCTGATCGGAGTCGCTCTCGGTCTCGCCGCGGGTCTTTCCCGGTGGGGCGAGACGTTGCTGGATCCGCCGGTCCAGATGCTGCGGACGTTGCCGCACCTCGGCCTGATCCCGCTGTTCATCCTGTGGTTCGGCATCGGCGAGGAACCCAAGCTCGCGCTGGTCGCGGCCGGTGTGGCGTTCCCGCTCTACCTCAACCTGCATTCCGGCATCCGGCAGACCGATCCCGGTCTGGTCGAGGCCGCGCGTGTGCTCGGCTACAGCCGTTTCGAACGGGTCGTGCACGTCGTGCTGCCGTCCGCGGTGCCGCAAACCCTGGTGGGACTGCGGATCGCGCTCGGCACGGCGTGGCTGTCGCTGATCGTCGGCGAGCAGATCAACGCCGACTCCGGCCTCGGCTTCCTGATCAACAACGCCCGTGAGTTCCTCCGCACCGACGTCGTGGTCGTCGGCCTCGTGGTCTACGCGCTGCTCGGCCTCACCACCGACGCGTTGGTGCGCCTGCTGGAAAGGAGAGTGCTGCGATGGCAAGCGCGGTGAGAGTTTCCGGCCTGCGCAAGGCTTTCGGCTCGCGCACGGTGCTGGACGGGATCGACCTGGAGATCGCGCCGGGCGAGCTCGTGGCGCTGCTGGGACGCAGCGGGTGTGGCAAGTCCACGTTGCTGCGCATCCTGGCCGGACTGGATCGGGAGTTCGACGGCACCGCAACGGTTCCCGGCACGGTGTCGGTCGCGTTCCAGCAGCCGCGGTTGCTGCCGTGGCGCACGGTCTGGCGGAACATCTCGCTGGGCCTGCACAAGCCGGACGGGCGTTCAGTCGCCTTGAAGGCACTGGAGGAAGTCCGGCTGCCGGATCACGCCGACGCGTGGCCGCTGACGTTGTCCGGCGGTGAGGCACAACGAGTCTCGCTCGCACGGGCGTTGGTCCGCGAACCCGACGTGCTGCTGCTGGACGAACCGTTCGGCGCGCTGGACGCGTTGACCAGGCTCGCGATGCACCACCTGGTGGAAGACCTCTGGGCCAAGCACCGGCCCGCCGTGCTGCTCGTGACGCACGACGTCGACGAGGCGTTGCTGCTGGCCGACCGGGTCCTCGTGCTCGACGGGGGCCGGATCGTCGCCGAGCACCACGTCGACCTGCCCCGCCCGCGCCGCCGGGCATCCGTTGTGGAGCAACGCACCCGCGTGCTCGCCGACCTGGGAGTGGATGTTGAAACAGCTGCCTAGCCGCACATGGCTCAGCCTGCTGGCCGCGATCTTGTTCACGACCGGGTGTGCGGCGACCGCGCAGGACACTCCGGCCGGCGACGTCGTGCTCAAGGTCGGTGACCAGAAGGGCGGGGCGAAGGCGTTGCTCACGGCCGCCGGTCTGCTGAACGACTTCCCGTACAAGGTCGAGTGGTCGACGTTCACCTCCGGCCCGCCGCTGCTGGAGGCCGCGTCCGCCGGTGCGATCGACGTCGGCGGCGTCGGCAACACGCCGCCGATCTTCGCCGCGGCCGCGAACGCCAAGGTCGCTGCCGTCGCCGCGTCGAAGGGCGAGGTCGAGGCCGACGCGATCCTGGTGCCGGAGAACTCGCCGCTCAAGACAGTGGCGGACCTGAAGGGCAAGAACATCGCGGTCGCCAAGGGCAGCTCGGCGCACGGCCAGGTGCTGCTCACGTTGCGCGCCAACGGGTTGACCACCAAGGACGTCACGCTGAACTTCCTGCAGCCGAGCGACGCGTACGGCGCGTTCACGCAGGGCAAGGTCGACGCGTGGGCCGTCTGGGACCCCTACACCGCGCAGGCGCAGCAGGAGGCCAAGGCGCGCGTGCTGGCCACCGGTGAGGGCCTGTCGAACGGCTACGGCTTCCAGGTCGCGGGCCGCAAGGCCTTGGACGACAAGGGGAAGAACCCGGCGCTCAAGGAGTACCTGGTCCGCTACTACAAGGCGCAGAAGTGGGCCGACACGCACCGCGAGGAGTGGGCGAAGGCCTGGGCGGCGGAGACGGGCCTGAAGTACGAGGTCGCGCTGGCCGCGGTGAACCGCAACGGCGACCTGCCGGTGAAGATCGACGACACGCTGATCAAGTCGGAGCAGGAGCTCGCGGACGCGTTCACGGACGAGAAGACGTTGCCCGGCAAGGTCGACTTCGGGAAGTTCGTCGACACGAGGTTCCAGGGAGATCTGGCATGAGCATCACGCTGCACTGGTTCCTGCCGACATCCGGTGACGGCCGCACGGTCGTGGAGCACTTCCACGCTCAGCGCGCACCTGCCGCCGGAGCACGTCGTGAGCCGGACATCGACTACCTGGCCCAGATCGCGCGCACGGCCGAGCAGGTCGGGTTCACCGGTGTGCTCACGCCGACCGGCACGTGGTGCGAGGACGCGTGGCTGACCACGGCCGCGTTGATCGCGCAGACCAAGACCTTGAAGTTCCTGGTGGCGTTCCGGCCGGGTGTGCTCTCGCCGACGCTGGCTGCGCAGATGGCCTCGACGTACCAACGGATCTCGCGCGGCCGGTTGCTGCTGAACGTCGTGACCGGTGGAGATTCCGTCGAGCAGCAACGGTTCGGCGACTGGCTCGACAAGGACGAGCGCTACTCGCGCACGGACGAGTTCCTGCAGATCGTGCGCGGGATCTGGACCGGCGAGCCGTACTCGTTCCAGGGCAAGCACTACCAGGTGCAGGACGCAACCTTGCTGGCCGCGCCGGACCCCGTTCCGCCGATCTACTTCGGTGGCTCCTCGGACGCTGCTCTGCCGGTCGCGGCGGCACGTGCGGACGTGTACCTGACCTGGGGCGAACCGCCGAAGGATGTGGCCGCGAAGATCGCACGCGTCCGGGCGTTGACCGATCGGCCGATTCGGTTCGGCATCAGGCTGCACACGATCAGCCGGGACACCTCGGCGGAGGCGTGGGAGGCGGCGGCGAAGCTGCTCGACGCGTTGGATCCGGCGGCAGTCGCGAAGGCACAGGAGCAGCTGAGCAAGTCGGAGTCCGTTGGCCAGCAACGGATGGTGGCGCTGCACGGCGGTGATCTCAGCCGTGGCGTGCGAGGCCTGGAGATCTACCCGAACCTGTGGGCGGGCGTCGGGCTCGTGCGTGGCGGCGCGGGCACTGCTCTCGTCGGCTCACACGAAGACGTCGCCGACCTGATCGAGGAGTACCACTCGATCGGCATCAGCGAGTTCGTCCTCTCCGGCTACCCGCATCTGGAAGAGGCGTACTGGTTCGGCGAGGGCGTGCGGCCCCTGCTCAAGCAACGCGGGTTGCTCGACAGGGACCGCACGCTGGTGCTCAGCGCTTGACCTTGGCTTCGATGGCCGTGTCGGGGTTGTCCGCGAACACGCCGTCGAGACCGGTCTTGTAGAACAGGTCGTACTCCTCGAAGGCCCGGCCGTACGCGGCCGGGTCGGCCGAGGACCGGAAGTCCGCGGGCAGGAACGAGTTCTCGTTGCGGAACGTCCACGAGTGCACGGTCAGGCCGACCTCGTGCGCGTCCTTGACGAGGTTGGTCGGCTGCTTGAGGTAGCCGGCCGCGTCGCGCGGGATGATCAGGTCCTTGGTCACGCCGACGCCGTCCGCGTACGACCGCACCTCGCGCAGACCGGCCGGGGTGACGAGGTCGGCGTAGGTGCGCTTGTCCCCGGCGACGATGAAGTCGTACGGCGCACCGGAACCGTTGACCAGCTGGATCAGCGGCACGCGCAGCGACTTGTTGAGCTGCTTGAGGTTCGCGACCTCGAACGACTGCACGTAGACCTTGGCGTTGCGACGGTTGAGGCCGTTCTTGTTCAGCGCGTCGAGGAGCTTCGGCTCCAGCGCGAGACCGATCGACTGGAAGTACGTCGGGTGCTTGGTCTCGGGGTAGATGCCGATCTCGCGGTGCAGCTCGCGGGACAGGCGCTTGGAGAGGTCGATGACCTCCTGGAACGTCGGGATCTCGAAGCGGCCGTCGTAGAGCGTGTTGCGCGGGCGGATCGCCGGGATGCGTTCCTTGGCGCGCAACGTCTTCAGCTCGGCGAGCGTGAAGTCCTCGGTGAACCAGCCGGTGAGCGGGGTGCCGTCGACGACCTTGGTCTTCTGGCGGTCCTTGAACTCCAGCCGGGCCGAGACGTCGGTCGTGCCGCCGATCTCGTTCTCGTGCCGCGCCACCAGCTTGCCGTCCTTGGTCGACACCAGGTCCGGCTCGATGAAGTCGGCACCCATGCGAGCGGCGAGCTCGTAGGACGCGAGCGTGTGCTCCGGCCGGTACGCCGACGCGCCGCGGTGCCCGATGACGATCGGACCCTTGTCGTCGTGTGCGGAGGCGGAGGGCAGGGACGCCACCACCGCACCCGCGAACACGAGGACTACGGCGGCTAGACCTCTCCGATACATCGTTCGACCTCCCGTTTTGTGTTGAGAGCGCACCCAAGCATCGCAACACGAAAAGCAGGTGAACGGTTACTCACGAGGCTGTGTCTATTCACGTGACAGGGCGGCTTCTTCCAAGTCCAACTCCCGCAGCACGCGGAAGAGCACCTCGTCGTCGATCTCCCCGGCGTCGCGGGCCTTGATGAACTCGTCACGCTCCGCGCTCAGCATCGCCCTGCGCAGCCTGCGGTACGCGGCCGCCGGGCTCTCCTCCTCCTGCCGCCCGAGGCGTTCCCACGCGGCGTTGCCCCGGTGCTCCGCCAGCGACCGCAACTGGTCCGCGACGTGCTCGGGAACGTCCGCGATCTCCTGGTCCAGCCGGTCGACCGCCGCCTGCGCCGCCCGGTGCTGGATCTGGGCCTCGGCCAGTGCGTCCTCGCGCGCGTCGTCGCCCTCGAACCCGATCTTGTTGATCACCCATGGCAACGTCGTGCCCTGCAGCAGCAGGGTGGCGACCGTGACCACGAACGCGCAGAACAGGATGATGCTGCGTCCCGGAACTTCCTGCGGAACCGCGGCCGCGGCGGCGAGCGTCACCACACCGCGCATGCCCGCCCACGCGATCACTGTGACCTGGCCCAGGTGCGGCCAGCGTTCGCGCTCGCGCATGTGTTTGGACAGGTACATCGGGATGTACGTGGCCGGGTACATCCACACGAACCGCGCGAGGATCGTGGCCAGCAGCACGGCACCGGCGCCCATCAGCAGGCTCGTGTTCAGGTCGACGTCGCTGATGATCGCCGACACCTGCAGTCCGATGAGCGCGAAGACGAACGACTCCAGCAGCACGTCCACCGACCGCCACACCGCCGCGTCCTGCAGCCGCGTCGTGTAGGTCCCGCGCGGCGAGTGGTGACCGACGTAGAGGCCCGCGACGACGACCGCGAGCACACCGGAGAACTGGATCTTGTCGCTGAAGAGGTGAGGGCCTTCTTCCGCGAGCAGGTAGGCGCCGAACGGCACGAGCAGGCCCAGCGCGCTTTCCAGCACCCCCTCGCAGAGCCGCTTGCGCAGGAAGCGGACCGCCACGCCGACGATGAGCCCGACCGCGATACCGCCGACGGTGACCAGCAGGAACATCCCCACGCCGACGATCGGGTGCATGGCCGTGCCGACCGTGGCCGCCACCGCGACCTTGAACGCGGTCAGCGCCGTGGCGTCGTTGATCAGGCTCTCGCCGACCAGCAGTGTCATCGCCCGGCGTTGCAACCCGAGCTTGCGTCCGATCGCGACGGCGGCGACGGCGTCCGGCGGAGCGACCACGGCGCCGAGGACCAGTGCCGCGGCGAACGGGAGGTCGGGGAAGACGAGCTTCGCCGTTACGCCCACCGCGAACGTCGTGAACAGCACGAGCCCGACCGCGAGCAGTCCGATCGGCCGCAGGTTCGCGCGGATGTTGAGGTACGAGCTGTCCAGCGCGGCGCTGTAGAGCAGCGGCGGCAGGACCAGGACCAGGATCAAGTGGGGATCGAGCTCGAACTCCGGCACCCCCGGGATGAACGAGACCACGAGCCCGACCGCGACCAGCACCAGCGGCGCGGACCAGTTCAGGCGGCGCGCGATCGACGTGACGACCAACGCTCCGAGGAGCAGCAGCAGTAGTTCAGGCCCGACCATGCGCTCATTCTGCGTAAAGATGGACGGCATGACCTGTTCGCACGTGGGAGCGCTGCCCGCATCGGTGACGCCGGACTCGACCGAGGGCTGCGTCGACTGTCTCGCTCTGGGTGAGCGCAACTGGGCTCACCTGCGGATGTGCCTCAGCTGCGGGCACGTGGCGTGCTGCGACTCGAGCCCGCACCGGCACGCGACCGCGCATTTCCGTTCGTCCCAGCATCCGGTCATGCGCTCGTTCGAGCCGGGCGAGGACTGGCGCTGGTGCTATGTGGACAGTGCCATCGTCTGAGGACTTTGCAATCCCTTTGGATTGATCGTCTAACGCTGTGACCGGGCCCACAGTACGTTCGGGTGGTGGCCAACCCCGACCTCGCCCGCATCGTCGCGGAGCACGACGAGGAGATGCCGTCGCGCTCGCTCTCACCCAGGTGGGAGCGAGCGCTGTGGATCGCGGGCCTGCTGATCGCACTGCTGGTGCTCAAGCAGGTCTTCTTCCCGTTCGCCAAGGGAAGCCAGTACTACCTGATCATCTTCCTGGCGGTGACGCTGCCGCTGGTCTTCCTGTCCTACGGCCGCGGGCACACGCCGCCCTGGTGGGACTGGGTGCTGGCGTTGCTGGCCTTCGTCGTAGGCGCCTATCCGCTGTTCGGGGGCTTTGACGAGTTCCTGAACCGGCAGGGCCAGCTCACGACTTTGGACGTGATCGCCGGCGCCGTGTTGCTCGTGCTGATCCTGGAGGCATGCCGGCGCACGACCGGTTGGGTGCTTCCGGTGGTGTGCCTGGCGTTCATCGCATATGCCTACTACGGCGGGTTCCTGCCGCCGTCGTGGTCGATCTCGCACTCGGGCGTCGACTTCGCGCAGATCATCAACGGGTTCTTCAACGACGCCAGCGGGTTCTACGGGACGCCGCTGGACGTCGCGGCGACCTACATCGTGCTGTTCACGATCTACGGCGCCGTGCTGAACGCTTCTGGCGCCGGGAAGTTCTTCGTCGACGTCAGCTTTGCCGCGTTCCGGAAGTCGCGGACCGCGCCCGGGCGTACGGCTGCTACGGCAGGGTTCTTGCTGGGCACGGTGTCCGGCTCGGGCACGGCGACCACCGTGTCGCTGGGTGCCGTGACGTGGCCGATGCTGCAGAAAGCCGGTTACCCCAAGGAGAACGCGGGTGGGCTGCTCGCGGCGTCCGGCATCGGGGCGATCCTGTCGCCGCCGACTCTCGGCGCCGCCGCGTTCATCATCGCCGAATACCTGCAGGTGTCGTACCTGTCGGTGCTGATCTGGGCGATCATCCCGACGTTGCTGTACTACCTGGGCATCGCGCTGGCCGTCGAGGCCGACGCGCGGCGGTTCGGGGCGCAGCCGGTGGACGTGGACGCTCCGCGGTTCCTCGACGTGCTGAAGCTCGGCTGGTACCACTTCCTGTCGCTCGGGATCATCATCGTGTTCCTGGCGCTGGACATCCCGGTGTACCGCGCCGTTGTGTACGCAACGGGTGTGGCCGCGCTGTTCGCGTTGATCAACCACCGGCGGGACTGGTTCCGGTTGATCGCCGACGCGTTGTCCGTCGGCGTGCGGTCGGCGTTCCCGGTGATCGCGGTGTGTGCGGCGGCGGGCGTGGTCACGTCGACGATCACCAAGACCGGGCTGGGGCAAGCGCTTGCGGGCTCGCTGGTCGACCTGGCTTCGGCTGTTTCGTCGTCGCCGGTGGTCGTGTTGATGCTGACGGCGGTGCTGGCAGCCTTCGCGGTGTCGGTGCTCGGCCTGGCCGTGCCGGTGACGGCGTCGTTCATCATCTCGTGGGTCGTCATCGGGCCGGCGTTGATCACTCTTGGCGTGGAGCCGGCCGAGACCGCGATGTTCATCTTCTACTACGCGGTGCTGTCCGAGGTGACGCCGCCGACGGCGCTGGCTGCCGTGGCTGCTGCCGCGCTGACCGGTGGCGATGTCATGAAGACGATGTGGCAGACGTGGAAGTACACGCTGCCCGCGTTCCTCGTGCCGTTGGCGTTCGTGCTGACCGACAACGGCGCCGGCTTGCTGTTGCGCGGGCCGTTGCTGGACTCGGTGTGGACGTTCGCCGCGTCCGCTCTGGGGGTGGCCGCTCTCGCCGTGCTGACGGGCGGCTGGTTGTTCGGTCCCGCGCGCTGGCCGGAGCGTCTGCTGTGCGTGCCGGCCGCGTTGTTCCTGCTCTACCTGCAGCCGTTGACGATCGCCATCGGGGCCGGGTTCCTCGTGGTGGCCGTGGCGGTCCACCTGGTCACTCGTGGGAGGGTTCGTGATGCTGCGTAAGTACGCGATTGGTGCGCTCGCTTTGGCACTGGCGGTTTCCGGGTGCGGCGGCAAACGCACGCCCACGACGCCGGACGCGTCGGGTGGCGGCGCGTCGTGCGAGGCGTCGGACGGGCGGATCACGATCGCGACCGGGAACTCCGGTGGCGTGTACTTCGTGGTCGGCGGGGGGCTCGCGAAGCTGATCTCCGACAACTCGAAGCTGAAGGCGTCCTCCGCCGAGACCGGCGCGTCCGTGCAGAACATCCAGCAGCTCGTCTCCGGCACGTACGACATCGCGTTCTCGCTGGCCGACACGGCTGCCGACGCGGTGAACGGCACCGGCGCGTTCAACGGCAAGAAGGAGAAGATCGCGGCGCTGTCGCGGATCTACCCGAACTACACGCAGGTGCTCGTGCGGGCCGACTCCGGGATCAACTCCGTGGCGGACATGAAGGGCAAGCGGATCTCGACCGGTTCGCCGAAGTCCGGCACCGAGGTGATCGCGGGCCGGTTGCTGAAGTCGGCCGGCCTGAACATCGATTCAGACGTGTCGGCGCAGCGGCTGGACCTGACCAAGACCGCGGACGGGATGAAGGACGGCAGCATCGACGGGCTGATCTGGTCGGGCGGGTTGCCGACGCCGCAGATCACCGACATCACCACGTCGTTGAAGGACCGCGTGAAGTTCATCGACATCACGCCGTTGCTGCCGGAGATGAAGAAGATCAGCCCGGTCTACGACAAGGCGCAGATTCCGGCGGCGACCTACGGGGTGGCCGAGGTGCCCACGATCGTGGTGCCGAACCTGCTGCTCGTCCGCGAGGACTTCGCGGCGAACAACGCGTGCGCCGTCACCAAGCTGATCTTCGACAAGAAGTCCGACCTGGAGAAGGTGCACCCGGCCGTGAAGGACATCGCCAAGGACAAGGCATCGGCCACCGACCCGGTCCCGCTGCACCCTGGAGCGAAGCAGGCGCTCGGCTGAACTACGCTGGGGCATCGTGCGCGTCCTGGTCATCGGGTCTGGAGCCCGTGAGCATGCCCTTGTCCTCGCGTTGTCGCGCGACCCGCAGCTCACTGCTTTGGCGTGCGCGCCGGGCAACGCGGGCATCGCGGGCCACGCCGAGCTCTACGACGTGGACGTCGCAGACGCTTCGGCGGTCGCCGCTCTCGCGAAGGAGTGGAAGGCCGACCTCGTGGTCATCGGCCCCGAACAACCACTGGTCGTCGGGGCCGCCGACGCGGTCCGAGCCCTGGGCATCCCCTGCTTCGGGCCTTCTCGTGAGGCGGCCCGGATCGAGGGGTCCAAGGCGTTCGCCAAGGACGTGATGAACGCGGCGGGGGTGCCGACGGCCCACAGCGAGATCGTGGACAACCCGGCCCGTCTGGACGCCGCTCTCGGGCGCTTCGGGCCGACGTGGGTCGTGAAGGACGACGGCCTGGCCGCGGGCAAGGGCGTCGTGGTGACGTCCGACCTGGCTGCTGCCCGTGCGCACGCGATGACGTTGCTCGACGGTGGCCACCCGGTGCTGCTGGAGTCCTTCCTGGACGGGCCCGAGGTGTCGCTGTTCTGCGTCACCGACGGTGTGTCCGTCGTGCCGCTGATCCCGGCGCAGGACTTCAAGCGCGTGGCGGACGGGGACCACGGGCCGAACACCGGTGGCATGGGTGCCTACGCGCCGCTGCCGTGGGCGCCTGAGGGCTTGGTATCTGAAATTGTTTCACGTTGCGTGCAGCCGGTGGTCGACGAGCTGCGCGCGCGGGAGACGCCGTTCGTCGGCCTGCTGTACGCGGGTCTCGCGCTGACGTCCTCGGGCGTGCAGGTGATCGAGTTCAACTGCCGCTTCGGTGACCCGGAGACGCAGTCGGTGCTGGCGCTGTTGAAGTCGCCGATCTCCGCCTTGTTCCTGGCGGCGTCGACCGGTTCGCTCGGAGATCTGCCCGCCCTGGAGTGGGAGAACGGCTACGCGGTGACCGTGGTCGTGGCCGCCGAGGGCTATCCGAACCGGCCGCGCACGGGCGACGTGATCACCGGCGCCGAGTCCGAGGGCGTCCTGCACGCGGGCACGCGCCGGCGCGAGGACGGCGCCGTGGTGTCCGCCGGCGGCCGCGTGCTGTCGGTCGTGGGCACCGGCAAGTCGCTGTCGAAGGCTCGTGACCGCGCCTACAAGCGCGTCGCGGACATCCACCTCACCGGCTCGCACCACCGCTCGGACATCGCGCTGAAGGCAGTCGACGGCACCATCACGGTGCCGTGAGCCTGCTCGGCTCGCTGCTGGGCGGTGCGGTCGGCGACGCTCTCGGCGCGCCGATCGAGTTCTCGTCGATCGACGTGATCCGGCGTGCTCATGGTGCTTCCGGTGTTGTTGATCTGCCTGTTCTGGAGATCACCGACGACACGCAGATGACGCTGTTCACGTTGGAAGGCCTTCTGCTGGCGCGGCAGCACGGCGTGGACCCTCTGCTGACCGTGCGCGCGGCTTATGGCCGTTGGCTGCACACGCAGGGCGGTCCTCTGGTCGCTTCCGACGGCTGGCTGATGGCCGACCAGCGCTTGCACTCTCGCCGCGCGCCGGGCCACACGTGCATCACCGCCTTGAAGCACAACGAGAAGAACAACTCCAAGGGCTGCGGCGGCGTGATGCGCGCCGCCCCCGTCGCCGTGTGGTCCTCGGACGTGCGCGAGGTCTTCTCACTGGCGGCGGAAACGGCGCGCCTCACCCACCACCACCCGAGCGGCTACCTGTCCGCGGGCGTGCTGGCAGTGATCGTGCAGGAGTTGTTGCGCGGCGCGGACTTGCTTTCGGCCGTCGCTGTGTCACGTGCCGAACTGGTCCGCTGGGAGGGCCACGAGGAGCAGACCACGTTGCTGGACAAGGTGGTTTCGCTCGGCCCGTTGACGCCCGAGGAGATCGAGTCGTCTCTGGGCGGCGGCTGGGTGGGCGAAGAAGCCCTGGCCATCGGCCTGCACGCCGCCCTGGTTGCTCCAGATTTCCCTACTGCACTTCGTCTTGCCGTGAATCACTCAGGCGACTCGGACTCCACCGGCTCGATCTGCGGCAACATCCTGGGCGCCCGCGACGGCGTGTCCGTGATTCCTTCTTCCTGGCTTTCCGTGCTGGAACTGCGAGACGTGATCGAACGCCTGGCCCTCAGCTGGTGACCGGAATCCACAGCTCGGCCTTCGCCTGGTCGCCGTCGATCTGCGTGCGCAACATCGACGGTCCCTCGACGCTCTGGTAGCTGTTGGACGGGAACCACTGCGCGTACACGTCCCGCCACATGTGCTGAATGGTCTCGGGATAGGGCCCTTCCGTCGTGAACACAGCCCACGTGTTCCCGGGGATCTCCACGGTCTCCATGTCCTCAGGCGCCTCCTTGGTGGTCACCACCCCCTGGAAGTAGTCGAGCTGATCCCCCTCCTCGACCCCTTCCTGGTTGTAGGTCAAGGCGAGCATCCCTCCCGGCTCGCCATCACTGAGCTGCTTGATCCGCTCCAGCGTCGGCATCCCGATGCCCTTGACGAACTCGACGATCGCGGGGTTCATCCCCAAGTGCACCAACGGCACCCGCGTCCCCCGCCCGACGACCTTGAACGCTTCCTTGTTGACGATCCGGTACTCCATGCTCGTGCTCCCTTCGACAACCAGCCTGAACGTGAGAATCTGCTGCGACTGCAACGGCTTTCGTTCGCTGCGGGCCTCCTGCGGCCCCACGCCGTGCATGGCCTTGAACGCCCGCGCGAAGGCCTCGTTGGACCCGTAACCCCACCTGATCGCGATGTCCAGCAACGAGTCCTGTCCACTGAGGACCTCACTCGCCGCCCTCGTGAGCCGCCTTCTTCTGACGTACTCGCTGAACGGCATCCCCGCGAGCGCACTGAACATCCTTCTGAAGTGGTACTCACTCGTGCCCGCGATCCGCGCGAGCAGCTTGACGTCGACCTCCTCGCCGAGGTCTACCTCGATGCGGGCCATGGCCTCGTTGAGTCGTTCCAGCACGTCCACAACGCTATGGGCTGAGCCGCGGTCGCACCCGACTTCCTGTGCCCTATCCGATCGCCTTCCGAACCTCGTCGGCCATCCGCTTGGCGACAGGCGTGAAGACCTTGACGTACTCCTCGGGGTTGTCCGGAGCCCACTTGCCGTATGCCGTGAGCCTCACCTGAGTGCGCCCCGCAACGAACGAGATCGTGGGCGAGTCACCGACGCGGAAGCTGCACGCGGCGAAGTCGCCAGCCCGTGCACGTGTTCCCCACAAGTGGTCGCGGCAGTTCCTCCCCGAAGTCCGCGGAAGTTACCGGAATCGCCACGCGCCGCCAGCGGAAACGGCACTCAGAGTGACGTGGAACCAACCAGGGGTGGTCTTCGTCCAACCACAGGTGCGTCTTACGCGGGCGTTGGTAGCCTGCGAAGCGGGACCGAACCGTTACCAACCGTACGGGGGTAGGACGTCGTGACACAGGAGAGCGCGGGGGCGGATGCCGCTCTCAGTGCCGTCGGGGGTGCGGCTGGGGGCGTGATCGGGGCCGCTGTCAGCGCGTTCCACTCGGCATCGAACTTTCTGGACGGCCTCATGTCAGGCCCGTCGACCCAGACCTTCCACGTCAACCATGACAACGTTCTCAAGGCCGGCGCGATCATCCAGGACCAGGCCAAGGAACTTCGGCGTGCGCTGGTAACGGCGCAACACGACCTGCGAGTTTATGTCGATGCCAACTCGGCTGGTGAAGTGAGCGCGAACATCGCGGGTTTGTGGAATCGTCGCCTGACAACGGACGATGATTCCTATGTGGGCCGAATTGAGAAGTACGTCGAAAGTCTCGACCACCTAGGGCTGCAGCTGAAGGAATCAGCGAAGCAGTACGGGTTCACTGACGAAGAGATCACTACCGTGTTCGGAAAGACGAAGTGAGCAAAGTCGCCCTCAAGATCGCAGCCGCGGCATCGATGCTGCTGGCCGTTGCGGCATGTACGAGCAGCGGGGAGAAGGGCAAGCCCAATCCCACGTCGGGCGCTTCTCCCACTTCGGGTTCATCCAGCCCAGCTGGGGACCTGCCGAAGCGTCCGGCTGACCTGAAACTTGATGGTGCCGACCCGTGCAAGTTGCTCACCCAAGCCCAGATGGATCAGGTCAAGGTTGCGGAAGCGGTGCCGCAGAAGCTTGAGGTGGCTGGTCTCGGACAAGCGCCTGGCTGCTTCTACGAGAACGGCCTCAAATACACCTATGCGGTCAGTCTGATCACGAACAAAGGTGTTCCGTTCTGGCTTCACGGTTCCGGCAACGTGGACGCGAAAGTCGTGGATGTGGCTGGGTACGGTGCTGCCCAGCTCACACTCACCGGTACTCAAGGCTTCGACTGCGCTGTTGCGGTCGACGTCGCGGAAGGCCAGCAGCTGCATTTCCTGTATTCGCCTGGTACCGAGAAGGGCGACACGCAGGACCAGCTGTGCAGCAAGGTCAACAAGGCCGCCGCGCTCGCGGTCGAGACTCTCAAGACCTTGAAGTGAGGGGGAGCTATGTCGGGCGAACAGCTCACTGACTGGAACTTCGAAGGTTGGTCCAACCAAAAGCTCGCGGACGAGGTCCAGAAACTCAGCGCAGGCAGTGGTGAACTTTCCCGGCAGTTCGCGAAGGCCTCTGACGTGCTTCGCAGTCTCGCGGGAAGCCTGAAGGACGTCGACAACACGCTGCGCAAGCAGTTGGACGGCCTGGGCATCAACTGGGGTGGCGCGGCCGGCGAGGCAGGCCAGCAGAAGACCAAGGTCACCTCTGAGGGCTTCGACGACGCTGGCCAGAAGACGGTGGGCAACTCCGACGCGATGGCTCGGCAGGGTGAAAGCACCACCGCCGCACGCAACAACTCGCCGGAATCCCAAACGCTGCGCAAAGACTCCGAGACAAACCTGATCGACAAGGGCGCGAGCATCATCGGCATCGAAACCGATCACGCGGCCGAGGTCGAGGCGACGAACAGGGCACGGCAGCAGGCCATCGACAGCCTGAACGGCTACAAGACGAACAGTCAGAGCTCGATCGACTCGTTCCGGACGCCCAACCCGCCGCCGGACATCGTCGTTGCCAGCGCGGCGGTCACCCCGACTGTCGGGCCTTCTGTCGGCACGCCTCACACCGGCATCCCCGGAACCCCTGGCAGCCCCGGCTTCCCGGGCGGTCCAGGCTTCACCGGCACCCCTGGCCCTGGCACTCCGGTCGGCCCCACCCCAGGCATCCCCGGCAACACCACGGGCATCCTCCCCGGCACCACTCCGACCCCGGTCGCCAGCGGTCCGGGCTTCCCCAAGCCGTTCCCCTCCGCCCTCCCAGCCGGCATCGCGGCCGCAGGCGCGGCGGCGACCGGCATCGCTGCCACGGCCGGCACCGCGAAGGGTGCACAGGTGGTCGGCGGCGGGCGCGGCCCGAGCCAGGCACCGAAAACGCCCATCGCCCCCACCGGGCCGAAGGGTGCTCCGAGCACCATCGGTGCAGGTGGCAAGGGTGGCCCTGGTGCGCCCGGCGGTCCTGGCGCTGCGGGCAAGGGGCCTGGCGGCACCATGACGCCTGGCTCCGCGGCTGGTGTCGGTCCTGAGGGGAACCGGCCCGGTGCGGCCGCCGGCAAGGGTGGCGTGGCGGGCAAGGGTTCCGGGTCGCTCATGTCGCCTGCGGCCGGTGCGGCCAAGGGTGAGGGCGAGGAGGACGGCGAGCACGTGCGCAAGTACGGTGTCGACTCCGATGATGTGTTCGGCGACGAACGCATGGTGGTGCAGTCCGTCATCGGCGAAGACCCGAAGGACCAGTAATCCCTTGAGCTCACCAGGTTCTGTGGTTTTGTCCACAGTGGAGTTCGCCGTGGTCTGGGAGGCGCAGCGCCTCCCAGCCGCGCACGTCGCGCTCGACACGCGGATTCCCTCCATCACCCACACTGAGAAGGCCGAGGTGGTGAAGCGGGCCTGGGAGTCACTCGAATCACGCGGCCTGGCGAACAACGGCCGGGTCGTGCCCGAGCTGGCCGACGGGTTCGCGTTGCTGGCCAACGCGAACATGTCGATCGACCTGTGGATCTGGGCCGACCGGCAGATCAGCGGGCTGGCGGCGGCCATTGGGGACGAGGCGATCCTGGCTGTGCAGGATCGCGACGAGATGTGGTTGATCGAGGCTCGCGGGACGGCGCTCGCGGAGGCCGCCGTGTCGGTGGCCGGGGAGATGCCCGCCGGGTTCGGGCGCTCGATCAGCCTGCCGTACGACGAGCTCGTCAAGGCCGCCAAGGACGTCGGGACGGACGCGCAGAGACTCATCACCATGCTGGAGCGGCAGGGGATGCGGCTCGGTGACGCGCAGGAGCTGGCCGGGATGCTGGACGGCACGGCCACGCGCGGGCAGTTCGGGGTGCAGCGCAACGGGCAGCGGGCCAAGCGGGTGGTTTCCTTCCACGACACGCACAACGGGCGGTACCTGCGGCAGCTCAAGCCGAGCAGTGACGGGCGGCAGTGGTGCACCATCACGCCTGTTGACAACAATCGGCTCGCCGCGGCCGTCTGGGAGCTCCTGCAAGAGGTCTGAGTGGAACGTCCGAGGCAACCCCTGCGTCCAATCACCCGGCCGAGTAGAGCAATTCGCTCTAAGGTCGGCGGGGAGACGTTCAGGGGGTAAGCATGGCTGTGGCGAAGTACAACACTGAAGCCATGGAACAGTGCCGGACGACCGTGAGCAGCCAGGCCGGGCAATTCGGCGCGATCGGTGACGGCTTTTCCAATCAGTACGGCAATCCGGACATTTTCGGAAAGCTCGGCGCGTCCGGTGCTGTCTCCGGCGCGGTGACGGCGATGGACCAGGCCGGCACGCAGGAGTTCGAGGCGGCCGAGAAGCTGCTGCGCAAGGTCGAGACCGCGCTCGACGCGATCCAGACCAACGTCACGGACACCGACGACGCCGCCAAGACCTCGCTGAAGGCGGTCTGACATGAGCGCGATGGACGAGGTCGCGGGGCTGCCCGGCGGGGCTGAGCTGGCCGCGCTCGCTGACAAGATCGAGACCGCCCAACCGCAGGCCGTGCGTGACATCGCCAACCGCTGGAAGCAGGCGGCCGGCAAGTGCGGTGACCAGTCGAACGCCCTGCAGAAGTCGGTGAGCCAGCTCGATGGCGCCTGGGAGGGTCAGTCGGCGGACGGTTTCGTCGCCTACATGGGCAAGGTCACGAAGGCCGGCACGTCGATGACGGACGGGCTCAACGGTGCCGCGGCCGACCTGGAGGCGGCCGCGAACGCGTTGGAGACCGCCAAGACCCAGCTGACGACCATCTGCGAGAACGTGCTGAGCCGCGCGCGTCAGGCCCGCCAGCAGCTGCACGGCCAGCCGCAGGAGGACATCGACAGCGTCATCCGCAGCTACTGCGCCGAGGGCGCCAGTGACGCGAAACCCGTTATCTCCCAAGCGGAAAGCGCCGTGAACGCCGCCGCCGGCACCCTCAAGGGCCGCCCCGGCGCGCTCGCGCCGAAGTTCTCGTCCATTGAGGACCCGAACACCCAGTCCTTCACGCCCGCGCCGGGCAAGGCGATCCAGTGGGCCCCGACCCCGCCGCCAGACGACTCCACCAAGCAGTCCTCTTCGGACACTCCACCCCAGCAGCAGCCGGCACCCTCCCAGCATCAAGGAGGAGGCGGCGGTGGTGGCGGTGGCGGCAGCGAATCCGGCGGCGGTGGAGGTGGCGGCGGTGGTGGCGGCATGGGCCCCAGCGGCGGCCCGCCTTCGGGCAGCCCTCCTCCCGGCAACGTCGAGGAGTGGATCAAAGAGGCCATCAAGATCCTGCAGGCCAACGGGATCCCGGTCACCGACGACAACATCGACGAGATCTGGGCGATCATCGAGAAGGAGTCGAGCGGCAACCCGCGCGCCATCAACCTGTGGGACTCGAACTACCAGGCGGGCCACCCGTCCAAGGGCCTGATGCAGTGCATCGACTCGACGTTCAACGCCCACAAGCTGCCCGGCCACGACGACATCTGGAACCCGGTCGACAACATCATCGCCGGCGTCCGGTACACGTTCTCGCGCTACGGCGGCTTCGAAGGCCACCCCGGCCTCAAGGCGATGGCCCACGGCGGCGGCTACCAGGGCTACTGACCAGCGGTTAGCCTGTCGGCATGCTGACCGTGGCCGCCCGCGCCGACGTACCGCCCTTCCACGTCATGGACGTGCTTTCCGCTGCCGCGCAAAGGCAGCGGACGCACGGTGACGTGATCTCGCTGGCCGCCGGGCAGCCTTCCAGCCCGGCGCCCAAACCCGTGCGGGACGCGGCGGCGAAAGCCCTGAACGAGCACGCGCTGGGCTACACCGAACAGCTCGGCATCCCCGAGCTGCGCAGCGCCATCGCCGGGCACTACAAGCGCCAGTACGACCTCGTCGTGACCGCGGACGACGTGGTGGTCACGACGGGGTCGTCCGGCGCCTTCACGCTGGCGTTCCTGGCCGCGTTCGACGCCGGTGACAAGGTCGCCCTGGCCCGGCCCGGCTACCCCGCCTACCGCAACATCCTGAAGGCACTGGGATGCGAGGTCGTCGAGCTGCCGTGCGGCCCGGAAACGCGTTTCCAGCCCACGGTCGAGATGCTCACCCCGGACCTCAAGGGCGTGATCGTCGCCAGCCCGGCCAACCCCACCGGGACCACGGTGGACATCGGCCCGATCGCGCGGTGGTGCCAGACCAACGGCGTGCAGCTGGTCAGCGACGAGATCTACCACGGCATCAGCTACGGCGAACCGCTGCACTGCGCCTGGGAGACCTCGAAAGAAGCCATCGTCGTCAACTCGTTCTCGAAGGCGTTCGCGATGACGGGCTGGCGACTCGGCTGGATGCTGCTGCCGGAGCGGCTCAGAAGGGCAGTCGACTGCCTGACCGGCAATTTCACGTTGTGCCCGCCCGCATTGGCGCAATACGCCGCAGTCGAGGCATTTCACGAAGACGCCTACGCGGAAACGGCACTGCACCTGAAAAGGTACAAAACCAACCGCGACATCCTCCTCGAAGGCCTGACGAACCTCGGCATCGTCAAGCTCGCCCCGGCTGACGGCGCCTTCTACGTCTACGCGGACGTCCGGCACCTCACGGACGACTCGATGGCGTTCTGCCGCCGGTTCCTCGACGACACGGGCGTCGCGATCGTCCCCGGCATCGACTTCGACCCCGTCGACGGGCACCACTTCGTGCGGATGTCGTTCGCCGGTGCAACACAGGACATCGAAGAAGCGTTGAATCGTCTGAAGGCATGGCTGTAGAAGGGGAGGGGCAACCATGTGGGCGATCATCGGCTGGCTGGTGGCGATCTGGATCGTGCTCGCCGTCGTCGGAGCCGTCGTGAAGGGGCTTTTCTGGCTCGCTGTGATTGGGGGACTACTCCTCGCAGGCACAGCTGCTTACGGTGCGATCAAATCCCGGCGGTAGGCCCTGGTCTAAATGCCGCACACCACTCACCATGAAGCGGTGTTGCAGTCCAACGAGGCCCGCCTCGAGCGGTGGGAGCGAAAGGTCGAGTGGCCACTGACGGCACTCGCGGTGCTGTTCCTCGTCGCCTACGCGTGGCAGGTCTTCGACGACCACGGGACCATGCACTTCTCGTTGGAGATCGTGTTGTGGCTGGTCTGGGGCGTGTTCGCGGCCGACTACGTCACCAGGTTCACGCTCGCCAACAACAAGTTCTGGTTCTTCAAAACCCATCTCTTCGACCTCGCCGCGGTCGTTCTGCCGATGGTCAGGCAACTGCGCGTGCTGAGGCTGATCACGGTCATAACGCTGCTCAACAAGAAGTTCCAGCACAAAATCCGGCAACGCGTGAGCATTTATGTCGCCGGGGTGACGGTAATCGTCGCTTTTTGCGCGAGCCTCGGTGTGCTGGACGCGGAAAGGCACGCGGAAAACGCGAGCATCACCACGTTCGGCGATGCGCTGTGGTGGACGCTCACGACCATGTCGACGGTCGGCTACGGCGACCGCTACCCGGTCACCGCCGAGGGGCGGCTGGTCGCGGGCCTGCTGATGGTCGGCGGTATCGCCCTGCTCGGTGTGATCACCGGAACGATCGCCAGCTGGCTCGTGGAGAAGCTGCGCGGCGTCGAGGAAGCCGAGCACGAAACCGTGCGGGAGCTGAAAAACCTACGCGCCGAGATCGCCGAACTCCGCGCGGAGCTCAACACGCGCAGCGGCAGCTGACGTCCACAACCGAGCGTCCCAGCCCGCGATGAGAGCGCCCTCGACGTTCGAGGAGCGGTCGTCGTAGAAGATCAGGTCCGACGAGCCGACGACGGTCTCGACGTGGTGCCAGATCGCGGCATCCGGCTTGGCGCAGCCGAGATCACCGGAGAAGACCAGGTGCCGGAAGTGCTTGGCCCACGGCACCTTCTCGGCCAGCCGCGCGAACGTCGACGGCGCGTTCGACAGCAGTGCGAGCGGTACTCCCAAAGCCGAAAGATCCTCAAGCAGCGCAACGGTTTCCGCCACCGGCTCGTCCAGCCAGCCCGAGTTGTCCAGCTCGGTCATCTCGCGCACGGTGGCGTCGTCGAAGGACAATCCGAGCGACGACCCGATCAACGCCCAGTAGTCCGCGTCCGACCCGCCGCGGTCGTAGGCGTCCCGGTCCCAGTACGCGGATTCGAACTGCTCCACCGAAACACCGAGCCGCGCGGCCATCGCGGGGATCGCCGGGTTCCGCTGGCTGATGACCTCGCCGAAGTCGAACACGATCCAGCGCATCTCAGGCGTCCTCTCGTATACGGCGCAGCACCTCGGCGATGTCGGACGAGTCCACGTCGCCGTGTGTCACGAACCGAACCTTGCCGGACATCGGACTGGCGAAAACCCCGACCTCGCGCAACGACGCCAATGTCTTGTCCAGGTCCGGCACCGACGCCAGGACGATGTTGGTCGCGGGCTCGGCGACGTCCCAGCCCAGCGAACGCAGGCCGGACGCCAGCTCCGCAGCGTTCGAGTGATCGGCAGCCAAGCGATCAACGCGGTCCAGCGCGACGAGACCGGCAGCCGCCAGCACCCCGCCCTGCCGAACCCCGCCGCCGAGCATCTTCCGCACCCGCCGGGCCTCGACCACGAAAGCGGCAGACCCGGCCACGACAGACCCGACCGGCGCGCCGAGTCCCTTCGACAGACACACCTGCACGGTGTCCGCGCCGGCAGTCAGCGAAGTCAGCGGCACCCCGAGCGCCACCGACGCGTTCCACAACCGAGCCCCGTCGAGGTGCACGGCCAGCCCGACCGACCGAGCCGCCGACACCAGCAGTGCGTGCTCATCAGCCGTGGTCACCGTGCCACCAGACGCGTTGTGCGTGTTCTCCAAGCACAACAACGTGGTGTTCAGTCCGTAGTAAGGAGACTCGCCACCACCAGCGGCGACCACGGCTTCCGGAGACATGACAGCCAACGCGTGCGGCATCCCGCCCGCGAGCCAAGCAGCGGTCCCGAGTTCGGCGTCCAGCACGTGCGCACCGAGCGGAGCCAGGAACCGATCACCGCGGCGCAGGTGCAGGAACAACGCGATCAGGTTTCCCATGGAGCCGGAGGGAACCCAGAGAGCGGCTTCCACGCCGAGCAACGCGGCGACGCGCTCCTCCAGCCGCGCCATGGTCGGGTCGTGGTCCAGCACGTCGTCGCCGACCTCGGCCGACGCCATCGCACGGCGCATCTCCTCGTCCGGCTGAGTCACGGTGTCCGAGCGCAGGTCGATGGGGGTCACGGCCCCGATCACATCACATCCGGTGAACGACCGAGGGGGTGATGTAGCTCTCGCCGATGGTTCGTGCAACCGTTGTTGCCTCAGATTCCGTCCCGTCAGTGCAACTCGTAGAACGAGCGGAGAGCAGTCCGCGTGGATCAGCGCGACGAGCAGGAGTTCGCGGAGTACTTCGTGGCTCGCCGTGAGGCCGTGCGCCGAACGGCATACCTGCTGTGCGGCGACTGGCACCGCGCTGACGACTTCGCGCAGACAGCTTTCGTGGCGGTGCACAGGAGGTGGCGGAAGATCCGGGACAAGCAGGCTCTCGACGCCTATGTGCGGCGCACGCTGGTGCGCGCGGTGATCGACGAGTCGCGCCGTCCGTGGCGGCGCGAGAAGTTCACCGACGAGCTGCCCGAGTCGCCGACGACGGACCATGAGATCGGCGAGACGGTCGCGACGCGCGAGGCGTTGATGAAGGGCCTGCGCAGAGTCCCGCCCAGGCAACGGGCCGTGCTCGTGCTGAGGTTCCTGGAGGGCCTCGACGTAACGGCCACGGCCGAAGTGCTGAAGTGCTCGGAAGGAACTGTGAAGAGTCAGACCGCACGCGGGCTGACCGCGCTGCGGGAAGCTCTTGGCGACGCCATCGACGATTTGCGACCGGCGTCGTGAACGTCGTGACCAGCGAGAGGAGGACGTAGATGGACGAGCAGAAGCTCGCGGACCTGTTCCGCGACGCCGCGCACGACGCACCACCGGCGTCCTTCGACGCGGGCGACGTCCGAACGGCTTCGCGACGCGCCACCCTCCGCAGGCGCAACTCCATCGCCGTCGGCACTACGCTGGTCGTGGTGCTCGGCTTCGGCGGTGTGATGGCGGGTGCCGGCTGGTTCGGCACGACCAACACCTCCGACAACGCGGGTTCGGGTCAGCAGGACGCACCACCGCAGACCGAGCTGAAGGCCCCGCAGCAGCAACAGGCTCAACCGAACTTCCCTGGCGACGTGTCCACGCAGGGGGACATGTCCACGCCGGGAAGCACCGGCCCCTCGGCCGGTGAACGCGCAGTGCAGGGCTGCGTGGAGGTGGACCGAGAGCTCGCCGACGCCCTCGCCGGAGAGCTTTCGGTCTCACCGGACTTCGCGATGCCCCCCACCGTGACCTGCTCGCCCGACTCCCGCTCGGCCTCGTTCAAGATCGACGGACTGACGGTCACCGCGATCGTCACGCCGCAGGCGTTCGAACCTCCGGACGGTGCGCTGACGGAGAAGAAGAGGACCGCGAGCGGGCACGACCTCTACGTGTTCACCCAGGGCGACGGCCAGTTCAAGGGCAAGGCCAAGCCCATCGCGGACGCACTGGCCCCCAGGTTCTGATCGGCGGCCAAGTACTCTGGCGCGACTATGACGGCAGCAACCCCCAAGGGTGAGCGCAGGCGGCAGGCGCTGGTCGAGGCCGCGTCCGAACTGCTCGTGGAGGGCGGGTTCGACGCGGTCAGGCACCGAGCGGTCGCCGAACGCGCAGGTCTGCCGCTCGCCTCGACCACGTACTACTTCGACTCGCTCGACGAGCTGATCACCGCCGCGGTGGAGTTCCACGGCCGCACGGAGCTGGCGAGGTGCCGGGAGCGGCTCACCGCGCTCTCCGCCGAGCTGTCCGACGACGCCGTGCTGATCGAGCTCATCCTCGACCTGCTGGTCGGCGAGGCCGTCACCGACACCGAGACGATGCTGCTGCGCTACGAACGCCTGGTCGCGACCGGCCGCCGCCCGTACCTGCGGCCGTTGATGCGCGTGCTGTCCACCGAGCTGCACGCGCTGATCGCCGACATCTTCGCCCGCTCCGGCCGGGACATCGCGCCGGACCGGGTCGAGGAGCTGATCGCGCTGGTCGACGGATCGGTGGTCAACTCGTTCATCGAGCTCAAGTCGGATCCTCGCGGTGTGGCGGCCAGGATGCTCCGAACGGCCCTTTCGCGTCACGAGTGATGCAACCTCGCGTTCCTCTGACGCGTTCCCCTGTTTGAGGACGCGAGAGGGGATCGCATGCGCAAGGCCGATGAGCAGGGCTTTCGCGAGTTCGCGGCGGCCAATGCCGCGTCTTTGCGACGCACTGCCTATCTGTTCTGCGGTGACTGGCACACGGCAGAAGACCTGATGCAGTCCAGCCTGATGAAGATGTACACGGCCTGGAAGCGCATCAAGGATCTCGACAACCTGATCGCTTACGCCCGCAAGGTGCTGCTGCGCACCTGGCTGGACGAGAAGCGCAGGCCGTGGCGCAGAGCCGAGCAGCGGGACGGGGAGCTGCCGGACGCCGCCGACGCCACCTCCGATCCCGACACGACCAGCGCGAAGCTGTGGGCGCGTGAGCTGGTGCACACCGCGTTGCTGCAGGTGCCGCCAAGACAACGGGCGGTGCTGGTGCTGCGTTATTTCGAAGACCTGTCGGTCGCCGAGGTGGCGGTGGCCATGGGTTGCACCGAGGGAACGGTCAAAAGCCAGACGGCGCGCGGCCTCGCGACGTTGCGCGCCATCGTGGAGAAGCTCGACAGCAGTTCGGGGAGGGTCGCGTCGTGAGTGAGCAGGAGATCCGCGAGGGAATGCTGCTGGCCGTCTGGGACGAGCCGCCGCTCGACTTCGACCCGGACACGCTGATCAGGCGGGTCGAGCAGAAAAAAAGTCGCCGCCGAGCGCTGGTGGGTGTGGGAGTGGCTACGGCGATGATCGCCGTGGCGTCGCTGGCGCTGCCGGGACTGCTGCCGCGCGACCGGGACAGCCAGCTCGGCGCCGACGGCCAGACGAGCTCGTCGGCACCCCCGACCGAGGCGTACGACAAGAAGCTCCAGCGGATCGGCGACACGCTGGTGGAGAAGCTCGCGCTGACCATGCCGAACGTCAAGGAGACCTACTCGGACTTCCGCACCGGTGGGTTCAACTACCCCATGCCGGGCATGACATCAGTGCCTATGTCGAGTCAGGTGAGGAAGCCGAGCGATCCCCAGTTCACCGGCTACGTGTTCCTGACCGACGAGATCGGCCCGACCTCGTTGCGCGTGGAAGGCGCCAAGGTCGAGTTCTCCACGAAGAACTTCTGCGTGGGTTCGGTCTCGTGCCACGAGATCCAGCAGAAGGACGGGTCGGTCGTCACCGAGGCCGAGTTCACCGACGGGACTCCGGAGATCACGCGTGCCGAGGCGGTGCGCAGCTTCCCGAGCGGGTTCCGCGTGCGGATCGCGAGCTACAGCTACAACCCGGCGTCCGGTCTGGGATCGCGGCAGACCGTGCCGGCGCGCGTGGGAGTGCTCACAACGCTGGTCACGGACCCGCAGGTGGACTGGGAGTGAGTGCGGCTTGCACTAATCTGGCGAGGTGACCAAGCCGCGCATCGCCAACGTCCTCGCAGGTCGCTACGCCTCCACGTCGCTCGCGACGCTCTGGTCGGCCGAGCACAAGATCGTGCTGGAGCGCCAGCTGTGGCTCGCCGTGTTGCGTGCCCAGGCGGCCGCTGGCATCGACGTGCCGACGGGTGCGATCGCCGACTACGAGCGCGTGCTGGAGCAGGTTGACCTGGAGTCGATCGCGGCGCGTGAGCGGGTCACCCGGCACGACGTGAAGGCGCGCATCGAGGAGTTCAACGCGCTGGCGGGCCACGAGCAGGTCCACAAGGGCATGACCTCGCGCGACCTGACCGAGAACGTCGAACAGCTGCAGGTGCTGCGGTCGTTGGAGCTGATCCGGTCCAAGGTCGCGGCGGTGCTCGGACGCCTCGCGCGGCTCGCTGCTGAGCACTCCGACCTGGTGATGGCCGGTCGTTCGCACAACGTGGCGGCGCAGGCCACGACGCTGGGCAAGCGGTTCGCGACCGGGGCGGATGAGCTGCTGGTCGCGTTCTCGCGGCTGGACGAGCTGATCTCGCGGTACCCGTTGCGCGGCATCAAGGGCCCGGTCGGCACCGCCCAGGACATGCTCGACCTGCTCGGCACGCCGGAGAAGCTGGACGAGCTGGAGCGCACGGTCGCCGGCCACCTGGGTTTCGAGCGCGTGCTGACGTCGGTCGGCCAGGTTTACCCGCGCTCGCTCGACTTCGACGTGGTGTCCACGCTGGTGCAGCTCGCGGCGGCGCCGTCGTCGGTGGCGAAGACCATTCGTTTGATGGCCGGCCACGAGCTGGTGACCGAGGGCTTCAGGCCCGGTCAGGTCGGCTCGTCCGCCATGCCGCACAAGATGAACACGCGGTCGTGCGAGCGCGTGAACGGCTTCGCGGTGATCTTGCGCGGCTACCTTTCGATGGTCGGCGAGCTCGCCGGCGACCAGTGGAACGAGGGCGACGTGTCGTGCTCGGTGGTCCGCCGGGTCGCGCTGCCGGACGCGTTCTTCGCGTTCGACGGGCTGCTGGAGACCTTCCTGACGGTGCTGGACGAGTTCGGTGCGTATCCGGCCGTGGTCGCGCGGGAGCTGGACCGGTACCTGCCGTTCCTCGGCACGACGAAGGTGCTGATGGCGGCCGTGCGCGCGGGGGTCGGCCGCGAGACCGCGCACCAGGCCATCAAGGAGAACGCGGTGGCCGTCGCGCTGGCGATGCGCGAGCAGGGTCTGGCGGAGAACGACCTGCTCGACCGCCTGGCCGCGGATGAGCGCCTGCCGCTCGACCGGGCCGCGCTGGACGCGCTGCTGGCCGACCGCCTGTCGTTCACGGGCGTGGCGTCGGCGCAGGTCGCGTCGGTCGTGGAGCAGGTCGCCGCGGTGGTCGACAAGTACCCGGCCTACGAGCCGGAGCCGATTCTGTGATCGTTTCCGATCTGGTCGTCTACCCGATCAAGGGCTGCGGCGGGTACTCCGTCGCGGCTTCTCCGGTCGAACTCACGGGGTTGCGCGGCGACCGGATGATGATGCTGGTCGACGACGACGGAGTGTTCCTGTCGCAGCGCAAGGTGCCCGCGATGGCCGCGCTGCGTCCGCACCTTTCGGGCTCCGCGTTGTTCCACGGCGGTCAGTCGTTCCCGGTTGTCGTTGACGGGCCTCGGGTTCCGGTCGTCGTGCACAAGTGGCAGGGCACCGGAATCGACCAGGGGGACGCGGCCGCCGAGTCGTTCTCGGACGCGCTCGGCATGTCCGTGCGGCTCGTGCGAACGCCGCCTGACCTGCGCCGGGAGTCGGGCGGGCAGAACGCGGGCCTGGTCGGGTACGCGGACGCGCACGCATTGCTGATGATCTCGCTGTCCTCTTTGGACGGCCTGAACGAGCGGATCCTGGAACGCGGCGCCGAACCGGTGCCGATGAACCGCTTCCGCCCCAACGTCGTCGTGTCCGGCTGGCCGGAGCCGCACACCGAGGACCGGGTGCGGCGAGCGGTGATCGGTGACGTGGAACTGGCCTACGCCAAGGACTGCGTGCGGTGTGCCGTGCCGATGGTCGACCAGGAGACCGGTCTGAAGGACGGCCCGGAGCCGACCCGAACGCTGGCCACCTACCGGCGTGACCCGGACGGCGGCGTGATCTTCGGGATGAAGGCGGCCGTGGTCGCCACCGGTACCTTGGCGGTCGGCGACAAGATCGACGTGCTGGAGTGGGCTCCGGTCTAGGCCTTCTGCCAGCGCAGGCGGTCGCCGCGCTGACTGTCCTTCTTGCACACCAGCGGTTCACCGAGCAGCCCGATGCCGCTCGCGCCCTCGGGATCGCACCGCGCACCCTCGTTGACCAGCAAACCCTGCTGCGGGGGCGTGCTCGGCGTCGTGGTCTGCGGGGGCGGCGGCGGTGCCTGCACGGGTGGCGGCTTCGGCTGCGCGGTCGTCGTGGTGGTCGTCGTCGGGGTCGTGGTGTTGACCGTGATGTCGACGACGTCCGGTGTCGGCACGATGCTGACCGACTGGGTCGGAGTGGTCGGCTGCGGGCTCGACGCCGGGGAGGAGAGCGGGCTGGAGTCGATGCTCCACCCGGCCACGCCCAGCACGATGAGCAGTCCCAGGCTCGCCAAAGCCGGAATCCACAGCGCCTTACGGGTGAGCACGGGTGCACCTTAAGCGTCAGAGAGCTTGATCTGTAGGGGTGCAGGGGTGTACGTCGGTTTCCGGAACACGGGCACGTAGGCTGACCAGCGTGCCTACGCTCGCTGACTACCAGCACGTCGCCCGCGGCAAGGTTCGCGAACTCTACGACGTCGACGACGAGCTGCTGTTGTTCGTCGCGTCGGACCGGATCTCCGCTTACGACCACGTCCTGAGCACCGAGATCCCGGACAAGGGCCGCGTGCTGACGGCGATGAGCGTGTTCTGGTTCGAGCGGCTTGCCCCGAATCACCTGGTCGCCTGCGACGACCCGCGCATTCCGGCCGAGGTCCGCGGCCGCGCGCTGCTGGTGCGCAAGCTGCGGATGGTCGACGTCGAGTGCGTGGCGCGCGGCTACCTGACCGGCTCGGGCATGGCCGACTACACGGCGACCGGTGCGGTGTGCGGGATCGAGCTGCCGGCCGGCCTGGTCGAGGCGTCCGAGCTGACGCCGCCGATCTTCACGCCCGCGTCGAAGGCCGAGATCGGGGCGCACGACGAGAACGTGTCGTTCGAGGTCATCGCGGAGAAGCACGGCGTCGAGCTGGCGTCGAAGCTGCGCGACCGGACGATCGAGCTGTACAGCGAGGCGCGCGCGTACGCGTTGACGCGCGGCCTGATCCTCGCGGACACGAAGTTCGAGTTCGGGCTGGACGCGTCCGGCGAGCTGATCCTGGCCGACGAGGTGTTCACGCCGGACTCGTCGCGGTACTGGCCGGCCGAGGGCTACGAGCCGGGTCGTGTGCAGCCGTCGTTCGACAAGCAGTACGTCCGCGACTGGCTGACGTCCGACGCGTCCGGCTGGGACCGCAAGTCGGACGTACCGCCGCCTCCGCTGCCCGCGGACGTCGTGGAAGCCACCCGAAACAGGTACATCGAGGCGTACGAGCGGCTTACTGGCCGGTCTTTCGCTGACTGGCTCGCGTGAGTTAGCTCTGGTTTCACGCGGATGTCACCACGGCATGGCGCACTCAGAGCGTGCATTCACAGCTCGTGGTCTCACTGTCCGGCATCGGTCCGCAGACACTCGACCGATGCGCTGATCTCGCCGCGGCTCTCGACCCGCGGAAGGTGCCGTTGTCGCTGCTCGTGATCCCTCGCGAGCTCGGCAAGGCGCAGGAATGGGTGCGGCAGCGCGCCGCGCTCGGCGATGACGTCGTGCTGCACGGTCTCGGCCAGCGGCGGCTCCCTGCCTACGAGGCGGGGTTGTTGTTGACGGGTGCCCGCGTGCAGATGGAAGCCATCGGCCTGAACACCGCCACGTTCGCCCCACGGCGTTGCGTCGCCTCGCCCGGCATGTTGATCGCGCTGGCCAAGCACAAGTTCAACCGCTGCGCCGACGCCCACGCCGTGCGCGACGTCGGCACAGGCCTCGCCACGCTGGGCCGGCTGCACGCGCTGACCGAGCGCAGCAGCTTCGGCGAGCTGCGGTCGCTCGCGCTGGTCTACGCGGCGGCCCGGTCCGCGCGCCGCGGTGGCCTGACCAGGATCACCGTCGACGCCCGCGACCTGGACCGGCCGGGTGCGCGGCAGGCCGTGCTCGACGCCGTGGACATCGCACTCGCCCACGACGCCGCGCCGACGACCTACGTCAAACTGCCGTCTCCTCGCCAGGCGTCAGCGGCCTGACCTCCGTGCCCTCCGGCTTCAACATGTCGAAGATCGCGTAGGCGTTCTGCGGCATCGACAGCAGCTTCTCGTGGATGGGCACGGCGACGCGCGGCTTGACCGCGCGCATGAAGTCGACGGCCTCGCCGAGCCGCAGCCACGGCGCTCCGGCGGGCAGGCCGAGCACGTCGACGTCCTCGTCCGGCACGAACAGCGAGTCGCCGGGGTGGTAGAACGCGCCGTCGCCGACCACGTACGCGGTGTTCGGCACGATCGGGATGTCCTGGTGGATCATCGCGTGCTGGCCGCCGGCGACCTTCACGGTGGTGTCGCCGACCTTGATGACGTCGCCCGGCCGGGCGACCGTCGGATTCTCGACGCTCGGTGCCGATCCCTCGTCCACGATGAGCTGCGCCTGCGGGTTCTTGGCCAGCAGCGCGGGCAGCCTCTCGGCGTCCAGGTGGTCGTAGTGCTGGTGCGTGATGAGCACTGCGTCCAGGTCCTGCACGTCCTCGAACCCCGCGGAGAACGTGCCGGGGTCGATCAGGATGCGCGTCGACCCGGTGTCCAGAAGCACGCAGGCGTGGCCGAAATGGACAACTCGCACGGATTCCTCCATTACCGACTTTTGGCGGGCTGACACGGTCAGGTGACGTCGGAAGTATCAAAAGGCATGAGGAAAACCCTGCAACTCCTCACGGCACTGGCGCTCGCCCTGCCGATGACGTCCTTCGTCCCTGCTACCACCACCTCTACTCCTGCTCAGGCTGCCTCGCAGCAGTCGCAGGAGATCGGAACTGAGGAATCGATCTCAGTCCGCGTGGGTGGTGCCGATCGTTCTGCTGTGATCGACAGGCCGGGTTCCGGTTATGTGAAGATCCATTTCACCGACCTCCGGATCCTGCCCGGCGACGTGCTCACGGTGTCGAACCCTGACGGCACCGAGAAGTACACCTACAACCGGGATCTTCGATCTTCGTTGACGGCGACCCCGGATGCGACTGGTTTCTGGGCCATGTCGATCACCGGTTCATCAGCCGTGGTGTCGGTGAAGAACCCGCTGTCGCGCGTGCGGATCGACAAGATCACGCGCGGCTACACCGAGGCCGAGATGTCCTCGCAGCCGTCCGTGCAGAGCATCTGCGGCACGAACGACTACAAGGACGCGGTCTGCTACCAGTCGAGCAACCCGACCGAGTGGGGCAAGACCGCGTCCGTCGCGAAGCTGCTGAAGAACGGCAGCTCGCTGTGCACGGCGTGGCGGGTCGGCCCGAAGAACAACCTGCTCACCAACAACCACTGCTTCACCAGCACCAGCGGCATCGAGGTCTGGTTCAACTACCAGTGCCCGACCTGCGGCGGCACCGCTTCGGCCGCAGTCACCAAGGTGATGGCGGACCGCGTGCTGAAGACCGACTCCGGCCTCGACTACACCCTCTTCAACGTGAAGAACTTCGAGACCATCAGCTCGTTCGGCTATCTCGAGCTGGACGCGCGCGTTCCGGACGTAGGTGAGGAGATGTACGTCATCGGTCACCCGGCCGGGAAGCTCAAGAAGTTGTCGTTGCGCGACACCAACAACGGCTCCGGCTACTGCATCGTGCGAGCGGTGCGCGTGAACGGCAACGTCTCGCAGTCCGACATCAGCTACATGTGCGACACCGAAGGCGGTTCGTCCGGTTCGCCGGTGCTGTCGAGGCGCACGCACAAGGTGATCGGGCTCCACCACTTCGGCGGCTGCCCGAACCAGGGCGTGCGCATCGACCTCGTCGCCGCGCAGATCAACCCGCTGCTGTAAGGATTTCCTGCTCTTCCTCCGCGGTGAGCCCGGCCTTGCGGGGCCGGTCCAGCCCGAGGCCGCGCTCGTACTCCAGCGAGTCGAGCGCGGTCTCGGCGAGCGGCCTCGTCTTGAGCCCGTTGGCGAACGCGTTGCTGACATCGCGGCCGACCATCTTGGCCCACTCCTGCGGCAGCCACAGCGGCAACGACCGCGGCCCGGCCCACGGGTTGATCTCCAGCTGCTCCAGGACCTTCTCGGACACGCTGGCGATCTGCGTGCCCGGTGCCGCCGTGGCGCCCGCGATCTCCCCGATCGCCATCTGGAACGGCATGACCGGCCCGGTCGAGTCGTACGTGCCGGTGACCCTCTCTTCAGCCGCGAACACGATCCACTGCGCCAGATCTCGCACGTCGATGTGCTGGAACCCGAGATCAGGACTGTCCGGCACGACGACCCGACCACCCTTGCTGAAGCGCGCGGGCCAGTACCCGAACCTGTCGCTCGGGTCGTCCGGCCCGGTGATCAGCCCGGCCCGGACGATGAACTCGCGCCCGGCGACGGCTTCTCTCACCGCGATCTCGCTGGCGACCTTCACGCTGCCGTACCGCTCCGACGTGAACTCCTGAGTCGGGTCGTCCTCCAACGGCGGCAGCAGCTCGTCGCTGCCGGTGCCGTGGTCCGCGTAGACCGAGATGCTGGACACGAACGTCCAGTGCGGCGTCGTCGCGCCGAACGCCTCCAGCGCATCCCGCACCCAGTTCACCGAGTACTTGGACACGTCGATGACCGAGTCGAACTGCTCGCCCACCAACTGGTCGAACGCTCCGGGCTTGTTCCTGTCGATCGAGACGAGACGCGCGCCGTCGGGGACCTCACCCGAGGAACCACGAGCGCCGCACAGCACCTCGTGGCCCCGGCGCACCGCCTCCGCCGTGATGGCCTTGCTGAGGAACACGGTTCCGCCGAGCACCAGGATCTTCATGATCTCCAGCATCCGTCCGATCCGGCTCGGGTGCCACCGGTCTCGCTTTCGGCGAAATAGCTTGCTGGAATGGGTCCGATACCCAGTCGTTCGGACCCGACCGGCTGGACCTCGTGCCTGCTGGCAGCTGTGATCGAGCCCCGCGGCTGAGCAACGCGGCGAACCTGCGATGCCCGAAACCGGATGCTGTCGGCTTCACCGCGACACATGCTCAGCGGCACATCCTCACCGGCTCACCATCGAGTGAAGATGTGCCGCCCACCACGTGTCGAGTTGATGAACCCCCAGGTCAGGTAGGGTCTGCGAGTACCGCCAGCCCCTCAAACCCGGGAGCAGTCTGTCGTGGCCCGAGTCGTCGTCGACGTCATGCCGAAGCCCGAAATTCTCGACCCGCAAGGCCAGGCGGTGGCGAACGCGCTGCCGCGTCTTGGCTTCGACGGCATCACCGCCGTCCGTCAGGGCAAGCACTTCGAGCTGGAGGTCGCCGACGACGTCGACGACGCCACGCTCGCCAAGATCGCAGAGACCTTCCTCGCCAACCCCGTGATCGAGGACTGGACCGTGCGCAGGGTCGAGGCATGAGGGTCGGTGTCATCACCTTCCCCGGCACGCTCGACGACGTCGACGCACTCCGCGCCGTCAGGTACGCGGACGGGGAGGCTGTGCCGCTCTGGCACGGCGACCACGACCTCAAGGGTGTCGACGCCGTCATCGTTCCCGGTGGGTTCTCGTACGGCGACTACCTGCGTTGTGGTGCCATCGCCCGGTTCGCGCCGGTGATGCAGGAAGTGATCGAGGCCGCGCACAAGGGGATGCCGGTGCTGGGCATCTGCAACGGCTTCCAGATCCTCGCCGAGGCCCACCTGCTGCCGGGCGCGCTCGTCCGCAACCACAAGCTGCACTTCGTGTGCCGCGACCAGTGGCTGAGCGTCGAGAACAACAGCACGCCGTGGACCACCAGGTACGACCTGAAAGCGGAGATCCTCGTGCCGCTGAAGTCCGGCGAGGGCGGCTACCAGGCCGACGAAGACACCCTCAAAGAGTTGGAAGACAACAACAGGATCGTCTTCCGGTACGTCGGCGAGAACCCGAACGGCAGCCGCAACAACATCGCGGGCATCACCAACGCCAGGGGCAACGTCGTCGGCCTCATGCCGCACCCCGAGCACGCCATCGACGCGCTCACCGGCCCGACCGACGACGGCCTGGGGATGTTCTTGAGCCTTCTCGACGCTGTGCAGGTGAACGCATGATCGACACCGTCAAGAACGCGGAAGCCACGCCCGACCAGGAGCAGCCCTACAAGGAGCTGGGCCTGAAGGACGACGAGTACGCGCGCATCAAGGAGATCCTCCAAAGGCGCCCCACCGACGCCGAGCTCGCCATGTACTCGGTCATGTGGAGCGAGCACTGCTCCTACAAGTCGTCCAAGGTGCACCTCAAGTACTTCGGCGAGACCACGACCGAAGAGATGAAGTCGAAGATGCTCGCGGGCATCGGCGAGAACGCCGGCGTCGTCGACATCGGTGACGGCTGGGCGGTCACGTTCAAGGCCGAGAGCCACAACCACCCGTCGTACGTCGAGCCCTACCAGGGTGCCGCGACGGGCGTGGGCGGGATCGTCAGGGACATCCTCGCCATGGGTGCCCGTCCGCTCGCGGTCATGGACCCGCTGCGGTTCGGCAAGCCCGACGCCGAGGACACCAAGCGCGTCCTGCCCGGCATCGTCGCGGGTGTCGGCGGCTACGGGAACTGCCTCGGCCTGCCGAACATCGGCGGCGAGGTCGTGTTCGACGAGTCGTACCAGGGCAACCCGCTGGTCAACGCCCTGTGCGTCGGTGCGATGCGAGTGGAGGACCTGCACCTCGCGCACGCGAGCGGCACCGGCAACAAGGTCATCCTGTACGGCGCGCGCACGGGCCTCGACGGCATCGGCGGCGTCTCCGTCCTGGCCAGCGAGACGTTCGACGACAGCGCCGGCAAGCGCAAGAAGCTGCCGAGCGTCCAGGTCGGCGACCCGTTCACGGAGAAGGTCCTGATCGAGTGCTCGCTGGAGCTCTTCGAGAAGGGCATCGTCGTCGGCATCCAGGACCTCGGCGGCGCGGGCCTGTCCTGCGCCACGAGCGAGCTGGCGTCCGCGGGCGACGGCGGCATGCACGTCCGGCTCGACCGGGTCCCGCTCAGGGCGAAGAACATGACCCCGGCCGAGATCCTCTCCAGCGAGTCCCAGGAACGCATGTGCGCGGTCGTCGAGCCGCAGAACGTCGACGCGTTCATGGAGGTCTGCCAGAAGTGGGACGTCATCGCCACCGAGATCGGTGAGGTGACCGACGGCGACCGCCTGGTGATCACGTACCACGACGAGGTCGTCGTCGACGTGCCGCCGCGCACCGTCGCCCATGAGGGCCCGGTCTACCACCGGCCGATCCAGCGCCCGGCGGACCAGGACGAGCTGCAGGCGAACACGCCGGACAGCCTCGAGCGGCCCGAGAACCTGCTGGAACTGATCAAGACCATGGCGGCCAGCCCCAACCTGGCCTCCAAGAGGTGGGTCACCCAGCAGTACGACCGGTACGTCCGCGGCGGCACGGTCCTCGCGCAGCCGAGCGACGGCGGCATGATCCGGATCGACGAGGAGACCGGCCGCGGGGTCGCTCTCTCGACGGACTGCAACGGCCGCTACACCAAGCTCGACCCGTACGAGGGCGCGAAGCTGGCGCTCGCCGAGGCCTACCGCAACGTCGCGGCCACCGGTGCCACGCCGGTAGCAGTCACCAACTGCCTCAACTTCGGCTCGCCGGAGGATCCAGGCGTGATGTGGCAGTTCGAGCAGGCCGTGAAGGGCCTCGCGGACGGCTGCGCGGAGCTCGGCATTCCGGTGACCGGCGGCAACGTCAGCTTCTACAACCAGACCGGCACCACGGCGATCCTGCCGACGCCGGTCGTGGGTGTGCTGGGCGTGATCGACGACGTGCGCCGCCGCATCCCCACCGGGATCGGCGCGGAGGCCGGCGAGACGCTGCTGCTGCTCGGCGAGACGAAGAACGAGTTCGGCGGCTCCGAGTGGGCCCACCACGTGCACGGCCACCTCGGCGGGTTGCCGCCGAAGGTCGACCTGCAGCGCGAGAAGCTGCTCGGCCAGGTCCTCGTCGCGGGTTCCCGGGACGGCATGGTCTCCGCCGCGCACGACCTCTCCGAGGGCGGCCTGGCGCAGACGCTGGTCGAGACTTGCCTGATCGGCGAGGTGGGCGCGCGGGTGTTCCTGCAGGGCGACCTGTTCACCGAGCTGTTCAGCGAGTCCGCCGGCCGTGTGCTGGTCGCGGTTCCCCGCACGGAGGAGCAGCGCTTCACGGACATGTGCACCGCGCGCCGTCTGCCGTGGCGCAAGGTCGGTGTCGTCGACCCGGAGTCGAAGGCGCTGGAGATCCAGGGACTCGGCGAACTTCCGCTCGACGAGCTCCGCGAGGCCTGGGAGGGCACCCTCCCGGCCCTGTTCGACTAGTTGTCCTGCAGTACGCGGGGAGCTTTCGTACTGCAGGAGAGTACGAAGGGGCCCCGCGTACGGTCAGCTGGCGGCGATGCGCTGCAGCTGTTCGAACTTGCCGTTGAAGAGGTTCTGGTCGCCTGGGAAGAGGCCCGCGGCCTGCCACTGCCAGATCGTGTGGAAGTCGAAGCCGAGCGGCAACGGCCCCAGCGTCGAGTTGTAGTGCGCGACCCACAACGGGTTGTTGTCGCCGAACTTCACCGAGCCACCGACGCACTTGTTCCACCAGCTCGTGGACGTGTAGATCGCCGGATATCGCTTGGTGCGCGCGAAAACCGCGTCGCTGAACGACTTCACCCACGCCGTCATCGCGGCCTGGTCCATGTCGTAGCAGGTGTCGCCGTACGGGTTGTACTCCATGTCCAGCGCCGGTGGCAGCGTGCGGCCGTCAGGCGACCAGCCACCGCCGTTCTCGACGAAGAACTTCGCCTGCGCCGCGCCGTCGGCCCGGTCCGGCAGCGCGAAGTGGTACGCGCCGCGGATCATGCCGGCGGCCAAGGAACCGTCGTACTGCTGGGTGAACTTCGGGTTCCGGTAATGGGTGCCCTCGGTCGCCTTGACGTAGGCGAACCGGGCTCCTTTGTCCCAGGAGGACTTCCAGTCGACGTCGCCCTGGTGGCTGCTGACGTCCATGCCGGGCACTTTGCCGTCTGTCGGTGGGTCCTCCGCTGTTCGGAGGTCACCTGTGCCCTCGTGCTTGAGGATCTGGGAACCCGCCGTGTGGTCCGCGGAGCCCTCTGGCAAGGGCGCCGCGGACGCGGGTGCCGGCGTCATACCGGCGACGATCGCCACGATGCTGATCAAGGTCCGCATGGACTAGATCGTGCGACCATTTGTCCTAATTTGCCACTGGGGTCACCCGTCCAGGCGGGTCAGCTCGTCCTCGGTCAACTCCAGGTGGGTGGCCTGGGCCGAATCGCGGATGCTCGCCGGTCGAGAAGCACCCGGAATGGGGACTACCACTTCGGACTTCGCCAGCATCCACGCGAGGCACACCTGGTGCGCGCTCACGCCGTGCGCGTCGCCGACCTCCTTGAACGGACCGCTCAACGCACCCGCCTTGCTGATGCCGCCGAACGGGCTCCACGGCAGGAACGCGATGCCGAGCTTGTCGCACAGCTCAAGCTCCGGCTCGCTCGACCGGAACGACGGCGAGAACTGGTTCTGCACCGCCGTCAGCCGCCCGTCCAGGATCTCGTTGGCCTGCACGATCTCGTCCGGATTGAAGTTGGAGACACCGGCGTAGCGGATCTTGCCGTTGTCCAGCAGCTCCTTCAGCGTGCCGACCGACTCGGCGATCGGCGTCTTCGGGTCCGGCCGGTGGAACTGGTACAGGAAGATCTGGTCGACACCCAGCCGCCGCAACGACCCGTCGACGGCTTTGCGCAGGTACTCAGGACGCCCGTCGAGCGCCCAGCCGCCGCCGGCAACGCGCGTGTGACCGCCCTTGGTGGCGACGAACACCTCTTCGGACCTGCCGCGCAACGCCTCGGCGATCAGCTCCTCGTTGTGCCCGAAGTCGCTGTCGTCGAGCGAGTAGGCGTCGGCGGTGTCGATGAAGGTCACGCCCGCGTCGAGCGCGGCGTGAATGGTCTCGATGGCCTGCGCACGGTCCGGCCTGCCCTGGATGGAGATGGGCATGCCGCCCAGACCGATCGCGCTGACATCGACTTCTCCGATACGACGCTTCTGCATGACCTCCACTCTGAACCACCTCGATTAAGCTGTCCAACGCAAAGAAGTGATCTCATTGAGCACTGCGGGTGATGAATCGTGGAACTCAGACAGCTGGAGTACTTCGTCGCGGTCGCCGACGAATGTCATTTCACGAGGGCCGCGCGCCGGATGCACGTCTCCCAGTCAGGGCTCTCGGCGTCGATCCGGGCACTGGAGGTCGAGCTCGGCGCGCCGCTGTTCCTGCGCACCACCCGCCAGGTCGAGCTGACGCAGGCCGGACGAGCCCTGCTGCCCGAGGCGCGCAGGGCGCTGACCAGCATCGATTCCGCCAGGGACGCGGTCGCCGCCGTGCAGGGGTTGCTGCGCGGCACGTTGTCCGTCGGCAGCCTGCAGTGCCTGCACGTGGTGCACCTGCCCGCCGTGCTGGCGCGGTTCCACGAGATCCACCCCGGCGTGGAGATCAGGATGCGCCAGTCCGGCAACGCCGAGCTGGTCGAGGAGGTCCGCGCGGGCCGGCTCGACCTCGCGTTCGTCACTCGGCAGCCGAAGATGGCCGACGACGTGCGAGTGTCCACTTTGGCCACGGAACCGCTGGTGCTCGCGTGCGCGCCCATGAGTCCGTTCGCCACGAGAGAATCCGTTGACCTGAAAGAACTCGCGGGCCTGCCGTTCGTCGACTTCAACCCCGACTGGGGAACGCGCGACGAGGTCGACCGCACGCTCGCCGCGGCCGGCGTCGAGCGACATGTCGCCGTCGAGGTCAACGACGTCCACTCACTGCTGGACTTCGTCGGCTTCGGCCTCGGGGTCGCGCTAGTCCCGCAGTCCTTCGTCGTCAAGACGAACAGCGCGTGCTTCATCGGCCTGCGCGGGGACCTTCCCGTTGCCGAGACCGTCGTGGTCACGGGCAGCACCGTCAGCGCCGCCGCGAGCGTCCTGCTCGACATGGTCGCCGAGGCCAAGTCCGGTCGCCTCCGTGCTGCCGGTTAGGTGCCAGCCGGTCGCGGGCTCGCGGAACTCGGTGCCCTCCAGCACCTTCATCTCGCCGCGCTGCTCGGGCGCCTTCGGTGACGGGTGGAAGAACCTGCCCAACTGGGCGGTCCCGAAGTCCCCGCTCAGCTCCACCTCGTGAGCGAAAGTGACCTCCTGGAACGAGATCCCGCCCTCGAACCTGCCGTTCTCCATCTGCAGCCTGCCGTGGAACGTGCCGCCGGAGAACAAGGTGACGCTCTGCACGTGGACGTTGCGCAGGTTCGTGATGCCGTAGAACTGGGCTCGGCGGGCGACGAACCTGTTGACGTGCCTGCCGTCCAGGGAGAAGTACTCGAGCGTCGCCCCGGTCAGATCCAGGTTCAGGTGGTAGTGCTTGCGCGTTTTCCGCCACGACAGCGTGTCCTTGATCAGCCGCTGCGCGGTCAGCCGCACCTGGTGCTCCAGACGGACTGCCTGAGGCACATCGCCGAAGTCCTGGTCGGGGTCGGCCGGCTCGGCCAGGTGAGAGGGGTGCTCGAAAGGGCGGCGCAGGTACGCGCACAGCACGTCGATCACGGTCTGCCGGTAGCGCGGGGTGGAGTTCGCCAGCGCCGCCAGCGCGTGCATCGCACCCACCCGCACCTGGTCCGCCTCGTTGCCGAGCAGCTCTACCGAGCGCGCGAACCGTTCGTCCGCGGTCTTCTCGCTTTCCAGGAAGTGCTTCCTGTCGTTGAGCCACAACGCGTAGAGCGCGACGATCGCGCCGCCCGCCACGCCCGCGGTCTTCACGATCTCCACCGGCGGCGCCTTGAACCACCAGAGCAGGACCGAGGTCCCGGCGGTGACGAGGGCGGCCATCACCACGGCGAGCAGCCACTTCACGTCAGTTCCTCCACGCTTCCGGAAGATCGGCTTCCACCGCGAACGTACAGCCGTCGGCCTTCACGTCCGCCCACTCCGAGTCGGCGAACTTGGTCTCCCCGCCGAACTTCGTGTTCGTGAACACGGCGAGACCGCGCGACTTGAACCGGCTGAACCACGCCTTGCCGCGAATCTCCGTGTGGTGCACCTGGAACCGGCCGTTCGCCACGGCCTCGGTGACGTAGAAGTGGCCGTGGATCAGCATGTGGTGGAACGAGTTGGAGTCCTCGAAGTGGGCGACCCGCATGTAGAGGTCGCCGACCTGCCGGTACGAGAGATCCATGAACTCCAGGTGCGCCTTGGTCAGGTTGAGGTCGTACTGCGGGGCGTTCTCCTCGTCCAGACGTGGCAGCAGGGCCTCGATCAGCCGTTGCGAGGTGAGCCGGACCTCCAGCTCGATCTCCTCGGGGTCGTTGCTCGTCTTCTCGTACGGGCGGCGCAGGTACGCGCAGAGGATGTCGAGCACCGTCTGCGTGTAGTCGGTCCTGGACTTCGCCAGGCCGGCGAGCGCGTGCATCGCGCCCACGCGAACCTGGGCCGCGTCGTGCCCCAGCAGCTCCACAGCGCGTGCGAACCGTTCGTCGGCCACTCTGGACCTGTCGTGCTCGATGCGCTGGCTCTCGAGCTCCTGGCGAGCCTCCTCGACCTTGCGGCGCCGGTCGTTCAGCCACAACGCGTAGAGCGCCACGATCGCACCGCCCGCGAGCCCGCCCGTCTTGATGGCCTCGTGCTTGGGCGCGCCGGGATCGATGAGCAGCAACACGCCGCCGACCAGCACGAACGCGCAGACCGAGGCAAGAATGGTCGGAAGGAGCAAACTTTTCGCGCGGCGGTGCTTGCGCGCACCGTCGACCGGCAGGAACCTCACGAGATCGGCATTCTGCCAACCAGGTGGTGTACCAGGATGGCGTATTGGCCGATGATGGGCTGAACGGGTTCCGAAGCGAACGGGGTGGGCGAGTGGAGCGGCCGAACTGGGCGCCTGGGGACATCGACCTGGAACGGCCGAGCGTCGCGCGCGTGTACGACTACTGGCTGGGCGGCGCGCACAACTTCGCCGCGGACCGGGCCGTCGCGCAGAAGACCCTCGAGTACCTGCCGGAGCTGCGCAACATCGTGCTGAACCACCGCGCGTTCCTGCGCCGGGCGGTCCGCTACCTGCTCGGCAGGGGTGTGCGGCAGTTCCTCGACCTCGGTTCCGGCATCCCGACCGTCGGCAACGTGCACGAGATCGCCCAGGCCGTCGACCCGGACTCGCGGATCGTCTACGTCGACATGGACCCGGTCGCGGTCGCGCACAGCCGGTCCCTGCTCAGCGGCAACGACCGGGTGAGCGTGCTGCAGGCCGACGTGCGGGACCCGGAGTCGGTGCTCACCTCGGCCGAGGTCACCGGGCAGCTGGACCTCGACGAGCCGGTCGGCGTTCTGATGATCGCGCTGCTGCATTTCGTGTCGGACGACGACAACCCGATGAGAATCGTCGGCGGCTACCGCGACGGTCTCGCTCCCGGCAGCTTCCTCGCCGTGTCCCACGCGGGCTACGAGGCCGAGGAGGAGACCGGCTCGTACCGCGCGGCACGGGCCAACTACGACCGCAACGTCACCCCGATGACGTATCGCAACAAAGTCGAGTTCACCAAGCTCTTCGACGGGTTCGCGCTGGTCGAGCCCGGTGTCGCGCGACTGCCCGCGTGGCACCCGGAGTCGCCGGACGACCTGGACGAGGCGGGCTCGCCGTTTCCGGGCTTCGGCGCGGTGGGCCGGAAGGAGTAAAGGTGACTCCGCACGGCGACCGCCCGTATGCTGCGCGTTCGTGGCGTTAGGGCCGAACAGATGACCGAACGGGTAGACCAGCGTTTGCGCGAGGACCGCTCTCCTTTGGACCCGGCCGTTCTGGCCGGTGCCGAGTCGTTCGCGCGCAGCTGGGCCACGGCGGTGATCGGCTCCAGCTACGTGCCGATGACCCGGGCCGAGGTCGCGCAGCACCTCCAGGACCTCACCGAGATGCTGGTCGAGGCGCTGTTCGCGAGTCCGTTCCGCACCTCGACCGGCTACGAGATCGGTTCGAAGCTGGTCGACGCGCACTTCACCGGCACGGACACGCTGGGCCGCACCGTCCAGCTGCTCGGCGACGACCTGCTGGCCGAGCTGGGATTCCCCGGTGACGAGCGACTGCAGTCCCGTCTCGCGGCCCTGCAGGGCGCGCTGGCCGCCGGGTACGCCCGAGCGCTGCGCGAACGCACGCTCGCCGAGCAGGAGGCGATCAGGGCGGCCGTCCTGGACGCCCGTGACCAGGCCGAAGCGATGCTGCGCGCGTCCGAGGCCCGGTTCCGCGCGATGTTCACCGAGGCCGCGATCGGCATCGGCATCGCGGACATCGAGGGCCGGATACTGGACGTCAACCAGGCTCTTCAGGACATGCTCGGGTTCAGCGTCGAGGAGATGCGCCAGTACAACGTGCGCGACCTCATGCACCCCGAGGACGCGGGCAGCGTGTGGCGGCTCTACGACCAGCTCATCGCGGGCGAGTGCGACCACTACCGCGCCGAGAAGCGCTTCCACCGGGCCGACGGCGAGCAGGTGTGGACGCACCTGACGTTGTCACTGGTCCGCGACGACCACGGCGAGCCGCAGTACCAGGTCGCGATGATCGAGGACGTCACCGATCGCCACCTGCTGCAGAACCGCCTGCGCTACCAGGCGCTGCACGACCCGCTGACCGGCCTGCCGAACCGCGCGTTGTTCCTCGAACGGCTCGGCCGCGTGTTCAACAACCGGGCCAAGCACGTCCGGGCCGGTCTTTGTTACCTGGACCTGGACGGCTTCAAGGTCATCAACGACTCGCTGGGCCACGACATAGGAGATCAGCTCCTGGTCGAGGTCGGCCGGCGGCTCGACCACTCGGTGTCGGGCGAGGGCAAGCTGGTCGCGCGCATGGGCGGCGACGAGTTCGTGATCCTGGTCGAGGCTTCGACTGGCGAGCAGGACATCGTCGACGTGGCGGACCGGGTGCTGACCGAGCTGGAAGCACCGATCCGCATCGCGGGCCACGAGCTGTCGGTCTCGGCGTCCATCGGCATCGTCGAACGGCAGCTGTCCGGCACGACGTCCGCGGACCTGATGCGCGACGCGGACATCACGCTGTACTGGGCCAAAGCCGACGGCAAGGCGCGCTGGGCGTTGTACGACCCGGAGCGCAACGCCCGCGAGGTCGCCCGGTTCACGCTGTCGGCCACGATGCCGCGCGCGTTGGAACGCGGCGAGTTCTACGTCGAGTACCAGCCGCTGGTGCGGCTGGAGGACTCCACGCTCACCGGGGTCGAGGCCCTGGTGCGCTGGCAGCACCCGGAGTTCGGGCGGCTCGCGCCGGACCGGTTCATCGAGCTGGCCGAGGAGACCGGCCTCATCGTCCCGTTAGGACGGTGGGTGCTGCGCAAGGCCTGCGAGGAAGCCCGGCGCTGGCTGGTCGAGTTCGGCGACGCGGCTCCGTTCGTGTCGGTGAACCTGGCCGTGCGCCAGTCCCGCGACCCGGAGCTGGTCCGCGACGTGAAGCGCATCCTCGACGAGTGCGCGCTGCCGCCACACCACCTGCAGCTGGAGCTGACCGAGTCGGCGATCATGGGCACCGCCGACGAGCCGCTGGAAGCGCTGCGGGCGTTGTGCGACATGGGTGTGCGCATCGCGATCGACGACTTCGGCACCGGCTACTCGAACCTCGCGTACCTGAAGCATCTGCCCGTGCACGAGCTGAAGATCGCCGGCTCGTTCATGGAGGGGCTGCGGGCCGAGCACGAGGAAGACCCGGTCGACTCGCAGATCGTGGCCACGCTGGTGCAGCTCGCGCACGCTCTCTCGTTGGGCGTCACGGCCGAGGGTGTGGAGACGCCGGCGCAGGCCGCGCGACTGCTGCGCCTGGGCTGCGACACGGGTCAAGGGTGGTTCTTCGCTCGTCCCGGCCCACCCGAGAACATCGACAGCCTGTTGCGGGGAGATCTGTAGCCCGGAGAACATCCGACGGCCTCTCCGCGTGGTGATCTCCTTCTCGGGGAACACCGGGTGGCATGAAGTCACTGGCCCTGGTCGTGCTCCTGCTCGTGATGATGACCCCGGTCGTCCGCGCCGCCGCTGACGTCGTTCCACTTCCGGCCGACAAGCAGGGCTTCGGGACCGCGCGGTCCGCGGCCAGCCCGGTCTGGTTCACGCTCGGCCACCAGGGCCTGTCCGAGATCTTCTTCCCGGACCTCAGCACGCCCGCAACTCGCGAAACCCGTCTGCTGGTCGACGGAAAGCCGGGCCAGGCCTACACCGAACCCGCCGACGACCGATCGCTGACGTTCCGGCAACGACTGCGCGGCGACGGCTGGCAGGCCGAGATCACCTACGTCACCGACCCGCAGCGCGCCGCCGTGCTCGCGGACGTGGCACTCACCGCACGGCGTCCGGTCCGGATCACGGTCGACCACGTGCCGATGAAGGGCACCAACAACGTCGTCAGCACGTTGCCCACCGAGCCGGTGAGGCACGCGCGCGGCACCTTCGCGGTCGGGTTCGGCGACGGCGTTGCCCAGGCCGCGCTGGATCGTGGGTTCGCCACAGCCGCCAGGGAGTACGCGCGGGGCTGGCACGCGTACCTCGACGGGCTGCGCAGGCCGAAGTCAGCGGACCCGAAGCTCTACGACATGTCGGTGATGGTCCTGGCCGCCAGCGAGGACAAGCGCAACCCCGGCGCGTTGATCGCGTCACCGAGCTTCCCCTGGGCGTTCGGGTTCGACCGCGAGCTCGCGCCGGAGCTCGGCCCGTACGCGCTGGTGTGGCCGCGCGACCTCTACCACGTGGCGACGGCCATGATCGCGGCCGGAGATACCGGCATCGCCAACCGCGCCTTGGACTTCATGCTCGGCAAGCAGCAGGAACCGGACGGCCACCTGCCGCAGAACACCCGTGTCGACGGCACACCGGTGTGGAAGAGCGTCCAGCTCGACGAGACCGCGGCACCGCTGCTGCTGGCCTGGCACCTGAACCGAACCGACAAGTCCACAGTGGACTCGCTGCGGAAGGCCGCCGACTACCTGCTGAGCTACCCGAACGCGCCGTTCAGCGAGCAGGAGCGGTGGGAGAACCAGAGCGGCTACTCGCCGGCCACGATCGCCTCGGTCGTCGCCGGGCTGGTGTGCTTCGCGGACCTGTTGCAGCGCAACGGTGAGAATGCGGACAAGTACCTCAAGGCCGCCGACGAGTGGCAGAGCAAGGTGGAGGGCTGGACCGCGACCAGCACCGGCCCGTACGAGCCCAAGCCGTACTACCTGCGGCTCACCAAGGACGGAAACCCGAACGCAGCGACGAAGTACAACCTCGGCGACAACAACCCGACCGACATCGACCAGCGCGCGGTCGTCGACCCGAGCTTCCTGGAGCTGGTCCGGCTCGGCGTCAAACGGGCCGACGACCCGGTCATCCGCAACACCGTCGCCGTGGTCGACCAGCAGCTGAGGGAACAGGGCTACTGGCACCGGTTCACGCAGGACGGCTACGGCGAGACCGCGGACGGCAGGCCGTGGAACATCAACTGGCCGACGCCGACCCGGACGTACGGGCGGCTCTGGCCGTTGCTCACCGGCGAACGCGGCGAGTACGAGCTTCTGACGGGCCAGAAGACCAGTGCGGCCAAGCGTTTGCGAGAAATCGCGGCGACGGCCAACAGCGGCCGGATGCTGCCGGAACAGGTGTGGGGTGGCCGAGGCACCACCTCGGCCACCCCACTCGCCTGGACGCACGCGCAGTACGTGCGGCTGGCGTGGTCGCTGGACGCGGGCCGTCCCGTGGAACGACCCGACGTCGTCGCGAACCGGTACTAGCTGGAGGACTTCTTCGACACGTTGTGGCCGGAGATCTCGACGACCGGCTGGGCACCGCCCAGGTCGGACGCGCGGTACTCGGCCCTGATCGTCTGGGTCTCACCGGGGAACAACGTGATGTAGTTGTCCGTCCAGTCGACCGGCAGCACCTCGGCGCCACCCGTGCCCTTGCGCAGCGACGCCCGCAGGAAGAACGCCACGGAAGTACCGGTGTTCTTGATGGTCACGTGCGTGGCCTGCCTGCCGTCCGTGCCCGGCGTGGTCGCGGTGGACACCGAGACCTGACCGGCCTTCAGCGAGCTCAGCGACTTCAGGTCCGTGTAGGCGGACTGCGGCGTGTAGTACCAGTCGCCGCCGCCGTAGTTGAGCGTGTCCGCCTTGGTGGACAGCCAGTACACGTTGCGGTCGATCTCCTTGCCGCTGGAGTCCTTGAGCACCAGCCGCACGAAGTACGCGGTGGACAGGCCAGAGGGCTGCGGCACGTTGCCGACCCGCACGGAACCGTTGGCCTTGGCCGGAACCGGGCGCGTCTCGTTCGCCTTCTGCGTGCCGTCGGAGTTGAAGACGGTCACCTGGAGGCTGAGGCCGTCCTGCGCCTGCAGACCCATGTTCACGACGGCGAGCGACTTGTCGTCGTAGGAGTACTGCGCGTGCAGGGCCTTGTTGGCCGTCTTGGCACCGAAGTACGACCCCGCGGTGGCGAGGTTGTAGTTGTACAGGTGCCAGTACAGCTTGGGCCACGGGTCGTTCTGCATCCAGTAGATGACGCCCTGCGCCTGGTTCGCGCCGGTGTCGGAGAAGTCGCGGCCGAACGCCTCGAACTGCGCGCGGTTCGTCTCGTACTGCTGCAGCTGGGCCTTCTTCACGAAGTCGTTGACGTCAGCAGGCTTGCCGTAGCGGTTGTCCAGTGCGGTGCCCCAGAAGCCGAGCTTGCTGAAGGTGCCGGACGGGGACAGGTGGTACTGCGAGGCGTTGTAGTCGGTCAGCTTGTTGATCTCGGAGGAGCTGAGGAACTTCTTCAGCTCGTCCATCTCCGGGATCGCCGGGCCGGGGCCGATCTCCGACGCGAAGCCCGCTGAACCGCCCTTCTGGTTGTTGTACCAATAAACCGGCGGCTCCCACCAGTACGGGCCGTCCATCTTCATGCCCGAGTCACCGAGCTGCGGTGAGCTGCGGCGCGCGGCCGCGGTGACGATCGGGGTCTGCCAGTCGGCGCGCTTCAGGGCGTCCAGGTAGATCTTCTCGACCGCGGCCACCGGGGCCTCGTCCGAGCCGATCAGGAACGTGAAGACGCTGGGGTGGTTGCGAATCCGCTTGGCCTCGCCCTCGGCGGACGCGCCCGCGACCTTCTTGTCCTCCGCGGAGTAGCTGCCGGTGCTCTGCCACTTCGAGCAGCACTCCCAGCCGGTCATGATCAGGATGCCCATGCGGTCGGCCATGTCGTATATCTCGTCGTTCTCGGGCTTGCCCTCGAGACGGATCGTGTTGAGGCCCATGGACTTCGTCAGCGTCATCTCGTCGGCGATCTTCTGCACGTTGGTGCGCAGGAAGAGGTCCGACGCCCAGCCGCCACCGCGGATCAGGATCGGCTTGCCGTTGATCTGGTACTGGATGTTGCCGCTGATCATCTTCGAGGTGACCTCGCGGATGCCGAACGTCGTCTTCTGCTCGTCCGACTTCGCGCTCGCCACGGTCGCGGTCGCCGTCGCGTCGTACAGCGGCTGCGCGCCCATCTGGAACGGCCACCAGACCTGCGGGTTGCTGACGTTCAGCGTGAACGTGACGGTCTTGGTCTCGTTCGCGGCCAGGCTCACGTTCTGGCTGTAGTTCTGGCCCGCGGCACTGCCGGCGACGGTCGTGGTGACCGCGCTGCCGGTGTTGTTGCGCGCGTCGACCTTCACGGTGACCGTGGCGCTGTTCAGGTTCGGCAGCGGCAGATCGGTCGTGACGTGCAGGCCGCGCAACGAGACAGGACCGCTCGCGGCCAGGTCGACGTCGCGGAAGATGCCCTGGTTGCGGTCGGGCGGAAGCTGGGACCAGTCGATGAAGTGGATCACCAGGTCCTTGGCCGGGTCGGACGGCGAGGCCTTGATGGCCAGCGCGTTGTCGCCCTTCTTGAGCAGGCTGGTGACGTTGAACTCGAAGGTCGGGTACGCGCCGATCACGGTATCGGTGCCCGCGACCTTCTTGCCGTTCAGCCAGATCTCACCGCGGGAGATGATGCCGCCGTTGAGCTTGAGGAACGTGTTGACGCCCGGCTGCGGGTCGGCCTGGAAGGTCTTGCGGTACCACCACGGGACCTGGAAGTCCGCGCGGTTCGCCTTCTTCAGGTTGTCCGAGTAGTTGACGTCGCCGTACTTGTTGTTCGCGATCAGTCCGGCCATGACGGTGGACCGCGCGGGCACGGTGAGCCATCCGGAGTCCGAATAGGTCGGCGCGGAGATGACGTCACCGGCCTGGGTGGCGGTCTTACTGGTCTGCATCCGCCAGTCGGGGACGGTGGAGACGGATCCGGGGCTGGCGGCCGCCTTGAGCGCCGCTCCCGTGCCGGGCACGGGGCCCGCGTTGGCAGATGTAGCTGGCACGAACAGGGCCAGACCCACCGCCGCCACGACCAGTGTCGGTAGTGGTCGGTTGCGCAGCATGTCGCTCCTCGACGCATCGGGGCGGCGGCGCTTCGGGGTATCGTAAAGAAGGTTTCCTTTTTGTGAGGTCACCGGCAATGCGCCTTATGGGTGACGCGCACCACATCAATCGCAACACTCCGTGCGCGACGATCCGATACTTTGACCCGCATGCGTCGACTTGTCGTCCCGTTCGTGCTGGCAGCGGTCCTGACCGGGTGTTCTACGACCGAACCGGGGACGCCCTCCGCGGGCAACCCGACCAGTGGGACCCCGACGACCGGAACTTCTGCCGGGACTGCCCCCGTGGACAGGCCCAAGGCCGTCGACATGTTGACCCTCGACCCGTGCTCGCTGATCACGCCGGAGGCCAAGGCCAAGCTCGGCATCCGCACCGTTGGATCGGTCGCCGCGGACCCGGAGTACGGGGAGGGCGGCAAGGCGTGCGGGGCCAGCTACGAGGACCGCAAGGTCACCTACAGCATCGACACCATCGTCAACGGTGGCGTCGAAAGGTTGAAGAGCACCGAGGGCAAGGTGAAGGAGCTCACCGAGCTCAAGGTCGCCGGTTACCCCGCCTACCTCACCAAGGGGCCGTCGCAGGCGACCGGATCACCGCAGTGCGAGATCTACCTCGACTCGCACGACCAGCAGCTGCTGCGGGTTTCGGTGATCGGTGGACTGGGTAGTGACGCGACGCTGGACCTCGCGTGCGAGAGGGCCAAGGCGCTGGCTGAGGCCGTGGGACCCGTGCTCGCCACGAAGTGAGTAGAAGTACTCGGCTTATACCGGGAACCAGTCCCTCGCGTCATGCATCAGAGCTAGAGTCGTCCCAAATGCACACGCGGCCCATCACTGGGGGGCCGTACTGAGGAGGGTGTGCCGTGTATCTCGCGGATGGTGGTGGCGGTGGCGTGCCCACGCCCACGGAGTTCGGTCAGCGCAAGCTGAAGGTGGACCCGTCTGCCATTCCAGAGGCTCGCAAGGCTTTCGAGCACGCGCTCGACGAGTTCGACAGCAAGATCGAGGTCGCCCTGGCGCAGCTTTCTACGAAGCCGTGGGCGCACGACCCGATCAGCAGTGAGACCTCGAAGGCCTTCAACGAGCAGACCACCAACAAGGCCCTGACCGCGCTCCAGATCTACAAGAAGCAGCTCGTCGGCGTGATCGACCAGCTCAAGATGATCGAGGAGCAGTACCGCAAGGTTGAGGGCGACAACACGGCCATGTGGGGCAAGCACAACCGGGATCTGGGCTGAGAGGGGGACTGACCGATGACTGACCACCGTTTTCAGGGGTACGACCACCCCGAGCTGTACAAGATGATCAACTCTGGTCCCGGCGTCTCCGCCTCCATCCCGGTGGAGCAGGGCTGGAAGTCGATCAAGGAGACGCTCGCCAAGATCGACGGCGACCTCCACACCGCACTGTCCAAGATGGGCGCGGGCTGGGAGTCCGACGCCGCCGACGCCGCGGGTGCGGCGCTGTCGCCGCTGGCGCAGTGGGCCGGGTTCGCCGAACAGGGCTCCGGCACGATGGAGAGCTCCGCGCGCTTGCAGGGCGAGTTCATCGCCGACGCGCGCAAGAAGATGCCAGAGGTCGTCCCGGTCACCACTGAGAAGCCCGGCATGTTGGACATGGCCGTGGGCGCGCTGACCGGTCCGGTCGGCATGGCGCACGTCGTGGGCCAGCAGATGGACCACGAGAAGCAGGAAGCCGCCGCGGACAACGCCGCCGCCCAGGCCGTCAAGGTCATGGAGGACTACCAGTCGGACAGCCGCTGGAACTCCTCGACGCTCGGTGAGTTCCCGGAGCCGCCGCAGGTCGTGATCGACACGCCGCCGCCCGCCGGGTCCGGCACGGAGAACACGCGCGTCGGCTACACGTCCACGGGCACGAACGGGCCGTCGGGCCACAACACGGGCACGACCTCGCCGTCGTGGGTGACGCCGCCGTCGACCCAGCACGTGCAGCCTGCCTGGACGCCTCCGCCGCCCACCGACACCACGCACACGTCGTGGGCGCTGCCCCCGTCGACGCCGACTCCCACTCCTCCGCCGACGAACTTCCCGACGCCGACGCCCGAACCGCGTCCGACGCCGACCCCGACGCCTCCGCCGGTGTTCACCCGGCCGACCACGAGCGGCACCAGTGGTGTCCGCGGTGGCTCCAGCGGTGTCCGCGGTGGCGGCTCCGGTGGCGTTCGCGGTGGTCAGCTCGGGTCCGGCAAGGCGTTCGGCCCGATGTCCGGCTCGCTCGGCTCGTCGTCGAGCCAGGCCTCGATGAAGCCCGGCGCCATGGGCATGGGCTCCGGTCCCGAAGGCATGCGCGCTGGCGCCATCGGCTCCGGTGCAGGTGCCGGCAAGGGCGGTGCCGCGGGTTCGGGCGCTGGTGGCGCGCACGGCCAGAAGGGCGAGGGCGAGGACGACCTCGAGCACAAGGTGGCCGACTACCTGGTCGAGACCGACGACGTGTTCGGTGACGATCGCATGGTGGCGCCTCCGGTCATCGGAGGCTTCTCGGAGTGAGCCTGTTCGGCGCACCGGCGGAGAGGGAGCCGATCACTCTCTCCGCCGAGGAGTTCGACGTGCTGTGGGAACGGATGAACGTCGGCCCGATGCCGCTGGTTCTGAAAGTTCCCACGCCCGGTAAGACGCGGGACGAGCGCATCCAGCTCGAAAACCGCGTCTACCAGCAGTTGGACCACCGGCGCCTGGGCAACTCGCGCGGTCTTTCGTCCGAACTGGACGGCTTGCTGCGCATGTTCGTCAAGCCCGAGCGGGAGGCGGACGGCCGCCTCTGGCTCGGCCACAGCCTGCGCGTCCTGGCCGTCGCGAACGGCGACTGGGGCGCGCTCGCGACGTTGCGCGACGACCAGCTGACGTTCCAGCCGTGGGCGGGCTCCGGGCTCGCCTCGGCGGTGCTGTCCGTGCTGCCCGCGCACCCCGCCGGAACAGGCCTTTCGGTGACGCTGCCCAGTGCCGACATCGAGAAGGCGATCTCCCAGACCGACGGCTCGCCGAAGTCGATGGAGGCCGCGTTCCGGGGTGTCGGCCTGCGCGAGGCGGACGCGAAGGCGCTGGTGCAGATGTTCACCGGCATCGTGCACACCGGGAACTTCGGGGCAGCGGCACGGGACAAGTACGGGAAGCGGTGCAGGCCCGAGCGCGTGATCGCGTTCTTCGACACCGAAGAGGGTCGCTACCTGCAGCAACGCCGTTCGTCGAACGGTCAGCCGCCGTGGAGCACGTTCACGCCGACCGATGCCCGTCGGATGATGCACCAAGTGGACGAGCTGATCTCCGAAGCGGTTCGTTCCGCAGGCGGCTGATCTCTGGTTTGATCTGACCACCGCCGCCGTGGCCAAGACCCCTTGGAGACGGCGAAATGAGCATCGACAGACGGCAATTCCTGCTGGCTACAGGGGCTGCCTTGGTCGGCACGTCAGCGCTGACGGGGACGGGGACGGCGTTCGCCGGGTCCTCCGAGTCCTCCGCTTCGCTGTGGCAGGAGTTCGTGACGAACCCCTACAACCACCCGCAGATCCCGAACATCGCCTACGCCGGCTACCGGACAGGTGAGCGGCCTGCGCGTCGCCCGGTGCTGGCGAACGTGCTGTTCTTCGGGGCTCGCCGCGACGGTTCGGCGGATGCCGCGCCCGCGATCAACAAAGCCATCGAGTTCGTCGGCCGGTTGGGTGGCGGCACCGTCCACGTGCCGCCGGGCCGCTACCGGATCGACGACATCATCCGCATCGGCTACGACAACGTGGTGCTGCGCGGTGCGGGCAGCGACAGGACCACCTTCTACGCGACCCGGTCGCTGGAGGAGATCGTCGGCATCAACCGCAGCCGCTACGGCTCGGAGAACTCGGCGTGGAGCTGGTCGGGCGGGCACGTGTGGGTGTGCCACCGCGACCGCTACCAGCCGCTGGTCGACGCCATCAAAGCCAAGAAATGGCCCTTCGAGGGCTGGACGGGCAACGAGCTGGAGCTCGGTTCGACGCTGACCGGCGTCACCGGCTCCGCGGCGCGTGGTTCGTTCGTCGTGACTGTCGAGAACGGACGGTCACTGCGGGCGGGGCAGCGCGTGTTGCTGCGGTTGGACGACGACGGCTATTCGCTGCCGAAGCACATGTGCGGCGATGTCGAGGGCACGAAGACTTACAAGTGGGACGACAAGGACAAGCTCCTGTCGTACTTCCCGTTCCTGTGGCCGGTGCGCGTGGAGTGGGTGCGCGGCAACAGGGTCAAGCTCGCGCAGCCGTTGCCGGTGGAGATCCGCCCGGAGTGGAAGGCGCGCCTGACCACGATGGCTCCGGTCATCACGGGTGCCGGCGTCGAGGGCATCAAGATCGAGATGTTCAAGGTGCCGACGCCGAAGCACTTGCAGGACAAGGGGTACAACGGTCTCGTGTTCCAGTGCGCGTGGGACTGCTGGGCCGACGACGTGCACGTGCAGGACGTCGACAACGGGTTCTTGCTGGTGTCCTCCAAGGGAATCTCGCTGCTGAACACGCGGGTTTCCGGCCGTGGTCACCACCACGCGTACGCGACGCGCGAGCAGTCGCACGACAACCTGACTGACGGGTTCGTGATCGAGGCGCCGTCCGAGCCGTCGCAGGCGGGCGCGGGCAACCACGGGCTGAACGTCGAAGGCCTGTCGTGCGGCAACGTCTGGACGCGCGGCAAGATGGACTACGACGTGTTCGACACGCACCGCGGTCTGCCGTTCGGCAACGTCCGCACCGAGATCACGATCAACAACGTCGGTGCGCACGGCGGCAGTGCCAACGCGGGTCCGTTGTACGGCGCGCGTTTCGCGCACTGGAACGTGACGGTGACGAACCAGCGGGCCGGCAACGTGCGGATCGACCAGGTCGCGCCGTGCAGTGCGACCGTGGCGATCTCCGAGGTCCGCGACTTCGGCCAGATCGACAAACCGGACTTCAGCGGTGCGTTGAACTCGCGGCTGGAGCTCTACGGCAGCACGGACGTGACGCCTCGCAACCTCTACGACGCACAACGGAAGTTGCGCCGGAGCTAGCCGCGCATCGCGATCGGCAGCGAGCGCGCCACGTCGGCGAGATCGGTGGGGAGCACGAAGCTCTCCACCGATCTGCTGATCCGCCGCGTCCAGCCTCGTCCGGTGAGTTCGAGCCGGTACGACAGCACGATGCCCGGTAGCTCGCTCGGGATCGAGTCTGCGAGCAGCAGGTGCTGGCCGTAGCTGCGTCCTGCCTCGCTGAGCGTTTGCAGGGTCTTGAGGAACTCCGGGTCGGCCTCGACCAGGTCGCGCACGCCGTTCACGCAGACAAGCAGCTCCGGCAGTGGTTCCGCACGCCGTGCCGCGCGGTGGTCCCAGGTGGTCCGGAAGCCGTTGTCCGCCAACGTCCTGGCGCGTCGGTCCAGGTCCTCCAGCAGATCTCCGTGCCACACGTGCGGTGCTTCGTCGAGGCCAGTGGAGCCACCGACGAACGTGACGCGCAGGTCGTCCGGTGAGTGGCGCAGCAGCTGGCCGAGAATCAGCGCGTTGAGGGCCTCCGCGCGTCGTTCGGCTGGTGCGACGACCTCGCCGTGCGGGCCCATCCCGTCCTGGAGATGGGTGGACTTGAGGTCGACCTCCACCGGCTGCCCGTGCTCGTCCGCACCCACCGCAGCCCGGTACTGCAGGGCGACGGGGCGCGGTCGCCACGCGTGTTTTGGCAGGTCGTGCAGGGTGAAGAAGTCCGGCGTCGGTTCGGTCTGGTGCATGAGCAGCGGCAACGACACCGCGAGCTCTTCGAGGTTCACGGGCGCGGTGCAGTCGTCGATCTGCAGGTCTGTTGTCGCGTGTGGACGGTCGAGCAGCAGCTGGATCCCCGACTTGCCGACTTCCTTGGCGACGATCGCGAGGTCCGTGGCGAACGACGGATCTGCCGCGACGATGTCCTCGAACCCGCTGATGCACACCAGAAGCTGCGGCAGCACCTGGTCGAAGCCGCGGTGGTGGAAGATCGTCCAGGTGTTGCCGACGACGTCGAGCCTGCGCTGGGACTCGGCCAGCAGCACGTCCGCGAGCTGCGCGGGATTCCTCGTCGCGTTGCGGTGATGGCCCTGCACGTGCGGCGCCTGGTCCAGTCCGGCGAAGGCATCCGTGTCGTGCGCGTCGATGAGGATCGTCTGGAACAGCCTGGGCGAGTGCGTGGTCATGAGCCCCAGCACCAGACTCCGGAACGCGTCCGGCGAGGTGACGCTGAGGTGCGATCCCGTGCGCCACTTGCCGTCGACGAACCGGGTGAGCTCGACGACCACCGGTTCGCCCGCGCTGTCGACGCCGATCGGAACCTTCCACCACCGGCCCTTCCACGCGAGCGTCTTGCTGAACTCGTGGATGCCGTGCAGCGCGAGGAAGTCCAGCACGTCGACCCGCAGGCGAACGTTGTCCGGAAGATCGCCGAGCACGCGTGCGGTGATGACCACGTCGACCTCGTGCGCCGTCGTGGTGATCCACCGGACGGTGTCGGCGAGCCCGGGATCGCTTTCCACGCACAGCTTCCAGTCGTCGATCAGCAGCGTCGCACCGGGTTCGCCGCCGCGTTCGAACCAGGTCAGCAGGTTCTGGCGACGGCGTTCGTCGGCGGGGTCGAAACTGACGGCGGCCTGCGACTCACCGCGCCCGATCCGGTAAACCCCTTGTCCCGCAGGGGTTCGCGGCCCGACGAGGTGCGCAGGCCCGACCAGGGCGAGATGCGTCACGGCACCGCGATCTGCGACTGGACCGGACCTGGGAGGGTGAGGGCGAAGCCGGGCCGGTCCGGCACCAGAGCGGCCTGACGCGCGTCGAGCAGCGACGTGGCCGGGTCGTCGAGCCGGAACTCGATCGCGAAACCCAGGTTCTTCATGATGAAGGCCGGCACCTCGGCCCACGTGCGGGCGGTGACCACGACGTGGCGTGCCGGGTCCAGCGGTTCGCCGGGGCCGTCCAGCAGCTGGTAGTTCGGCAGCTCGTCACCGAGAACCGTCGCCAGCGTGCGCAGAGCGGTGCTCTTGCCCGTGCCCGGCTTGCCGACGATGGCGCCGTAGCGGGCCTCCGAGGTGAAGATCGGGGTGAAGACGGCCCGGCGTTGCTCGAACGGCACGTCCACGATGCCCATGGCGCCGGGAGGGAGCATGTCCAGCGTCAGCTCGACCGGACTCTGGTGCAGCGGCGGCAGGACGATCGTGTGGGCGGGCGGACCGGAGTCTGCCAGCGCCTGCGGCAGCGTCTCCGCCCACTCCTCGAGGTCGTACGGCGGCGTCGCGGACGGCCACTCCGGGATCCTGGCACGCAGCTGTTCGGGGAACGCCTCCCCGGAGTACAGCAGGTAGATGCCCATGACCCGGCCGGCGCTGGTCAGTGCGTCCAGGGTGTCCTTGAACCGGGGGTTCCGCCCGATCAGCACCTCGGCGCTGTCCACGCAGACGAGTAGAGCCGGCAGCGGGTCGAGGCGGGGGTTCTCGTCGCGCTTGTCGCGGTAGTCGTTGTAGTTGCGGCACCCGTCGGCCTTGTGCACCAGCTCCTGCCGCCGGCTGAGCTCGCCGTCGAGGCCGATCCGGAACCGCTCGAGGATCTCGTCGGAGTCGTCGCCGGTGAGGCTGAAAGCCATGTGCGGCGCGGAGTCAAGGCCGTCGAAGACACCGGTGTTCAACATGTCGAAGCAGCCGATGTTCAGGTCTCTCGACGAGTGCGTGGCCATGAGCCCGAGCAGTGCGGCGAGCAGCTTCTGCTCCCGTTGCGCCGCGGTGCCGAGGTAGGTGCCCGAATACCCGTCCGCGCCAACGGCGATGTGCAGGTAGACCGGCCACCCGCGCTCATCGGAACCAACGGCGGTCTTGAGGTCGCGCCGCTGCTGCTTGTTGCTCAGATCGGTCTCGATCTCGTGCAGCGCCAGGAAGTCCGCCGCCTCGCCGTCCAGATGGCGCCGCAGCCGTCCGGGCACGTCCGACCACTTCCGCGCGGTGACCACGACCTGCACACCCCGCGCGGGTCCGAACGCCGCGATCCACTCGATGACCTGGTCGAGCTCCCGATCGTGCTCGGCGCACAACGCCCAGTCGTCCACCAGCAACACCGCACCGGACGGCGCCCCGCGCTCGAACCAGTCCAGCAGACTCCGGCACCCCATCTGGTCCGACGGGTCGAAGGTCGCCGACACGGGCAACGGGTCCGCCCCGCGCCCGATCCGGTAGACGGCTATGTCCGGCGCCGCCGCGAGAGCCGCCGTCAGCCGTTCCCTCGTCGCCTGCCCGGAACCGACGACGGCGAAGTTCCTGATCACGGTCCAGATATACCAACAGCCCCGGGACCACCGCTGCCGCTTCGCTAATGTGGGCGACGTGCCAGCCAAGCCCGTCGACCCCACCGAGATGCGCGCCGCCGTGCAGGCCGTGCTCCCGTGGCTGCGAGGCGAGGCCGACCAGCCAGAACGCCCCGTGCTGGCCGCTGCCGTCCGCCTGAGCCTGCGCACCCTGGAGCAGATCGCGCCCGGCCGCAGCGTCGAGGTCCGCGTGCCACCGTTCGCCGCCGTCCAGTGCGTCGAGGGCCCGCGGCACACCCGAGGCACGCCCCCGAACGTGATCGAGACCGACCCGCGCACCTGGCTGGAACTGGCTGTCGGCTCGCTGGCGTGGACCGAGGCCCTCGACGGCGCTCGGGTCACCGCCTCAGGGACCCGAGCCGACCTCTCCCACCTGCTGCCCGTGGTCCGTTTCTAGAACCACGAACCGATCGTGTTGTCGTAAACCGACTTCGCACCGTCCGAGATGGCGCCGCCGACGTCCTTCACGACCTCGACCCCGCCCTCGACCACGGCCTTGCCGCCCTCGTAGACGTCCCGCCCGAGCTCACCGGCGTTGCCCAGCGTGTCAGCGACGACATCAACGGCATCGCTGCCCAGCTCGCCCACCGTGCCGACCGCGTGACGTCCCGCGTCGCCCCAGTTGCCGTGCGAGATGTCGTCGACGACCTGACCACCACCGCGCCAGACGTCCTCGCTCATGTCGACGACTTCCTTGCCGGTGTTGACACCCCAGTCGATGACCGGCCCGACTCCGGGAATGTTCGAACCAGGCACCTCGACCGGCGTCGGTGAGTCCTGCCACCGCTGCTCGGTTACGTCACCGCCGTGTCCGGTAGCGATCTTCGTCAGGTTGCCCAACGACTCGGAACCCTTGTCGTAGTACGACGAGTGCGCTTCCCCGACCCAGGTCTGGCCGGAGGTGCCGAACTGCTTGGCGCCGAACGACGAGTCGTACGGGCCGGTCGACGACCCGTCCTTGGTGAACCAGTCGCCACTCGTGCCCTGGATGACCGGGTCGTGCTCGGTGCCGCCGACGTACACGTGCCCGGCACCCGGTCCGAGCTGGTTCACGTTGGACGCACCGACACCTGGCGATCCGACGAACGCGATGTCGTCCGCCTTGAGCCCGTTGTCCATCGCGGAGTAACCGACGACGGTGCTGCCGTAGCTGTGCCCGATCACCGTGACGTGCGCGCCGGGGTTGACCGCGCGGTAGTTCGCGACGTCCTGCGCGAGGAGCTTGCCACCCTCGATCGCCTGCGCCGGGTCGTTGACCTGTCCGAGCGCGGCGGCAGGCGCGTCGTACCCGAGCCACTGGATCGCGGCTCCGTCCGGTCCCATCGCGTTGCTGAGGTTCGCGGCCTGCGACATGCTGAAGCCGCCTTCGAGGTTCGAAGTCGTGCCAGGCACGCAGACAGCCAGGTTCTTGGCGGTGTCCGGGTTGCCGAACGCCACCGCCATCGTGCCTTCCTTGAGGCCGGGGCCGTCCGGGCTGTAGGCGAGGATGTAAGGCGTCTTCCCGTTGTCCTTGCCCAGCTCGATGGCCTTGCTCATCGAGCCCTTCGCGGCTTCCGCGTTGTGGGCACGACGTGCGGCTTCGTCGTACTGGGACATCAGCTGCGACCCCTGCGGGTCGTTGCGCAGCGCTCGCTGGCCCTCCGACGAGTTCGGATCGACGCCCAGTTCACGAGCACGGTCCGCCAACTGCTGCTGCAGGGCGGACTTCTGGCTGTTGAACCGGCCGATGTCATCAGTGATGCGTGCGCGGTTCGCCTTGTCGAGCACCTCGGCGGGCAAGCCGGGAAGCTGGCCGAGTTCCTGGAACTTGGTGTCCAGCAAAGCCTTCTGCTGATCCGCACTGAGCGACTTCCACCAAGCCGCAACCGCCTTCGGGTCGGTACCCGGCGGAGGCACAGGAGGAAGCGCGGCACCACCGGCGCGTTGTGCGGCACGGTCCCAGCCGCAGTCCGTGCGTGCGGATTCCTCGAAGCCCGGCGGGATCTTGGTGAGAGCACCGGCATAGGACCGGAGCACGTTGTCGTAGCCCGACTTCACCTTGTTCAGGGAGTCGTTGACCTGGTTGGCGAGCGTCCGAGTCTGCTCCTCGTCGAGACCCGGCGGACGGCTGCGCCAAACGTTGATCGCCTGGTCCGCGGCGCCGCGCATCTGGCCATAAGCCCGAGACGCGGCCTGGACGATGTCCACGCCTGCGCCAAGTCGCTCCGCGGCCGCTTTCGCGGCCTTTGCGGACAACTCAGCGCGTGTGGAGAACTTGGTGGAGGCTGCGCCCACCCAGTTGCTCATCGCGGTCTTGCCACCCTCTGCCACCGAGTCGCCGGCGCGGCCGACGGCACTGATGGCACCGGTGATTGGGTCTGCGGCGGCGGCGATCCGGCTGACGTCACCAGATGCGAGCTTCCCGTAGAAACTCTCCGGATCCGTGTAGCTCACTTGCCGCCCCCGAGTCCCTGAACGAGCTTCATCAGCGCCGAGGCGTGGTCGTCGTCCGTGCGCTGATAGGCATCGGCGTTTGAGATCAGGCCCTCGGCCGCGTCGGTGATCCAGGCGGAACCGCGCTGGAGGTCCTGCGAGTGCGTTCCGACGAACTTGGACAGGGCGTCGGCGAACTCCGCCGCCGCGTCGACCTCTCCCAGCGCGCTGGCATCGAGTTTGAGCATCGAGATCATCTCGGCCGCCTCGCGCACCGCGTCGGAGCCGTTGCCGAACTCCTTGGACGCGTTGCGCAGCAGCTCTGGCTCAACGCCGAACATCGCACACCCCCTGTTGGTCCTCGATCACTGCGACGCACGCACATCATCGCCGGTTCCCCCGTCGCGGGTGGACCGTTTCGGGCACGATGACCCCCATGGTGCAGACGGGGTGGACGGCTCAGCGGTGGACCGCTGTGTTCATCGAGCAGGCGGAGATGTTCCGCAAGGCAGTGGCTGACGCGGATCCGGCGGCCGAGGTGCCGACGCGTCCGGGGTGGACCGTGCAGGACCTCGTCGTGCACCTGGCGCGCTTCCTGGAGACCTCGACCGCCTACCTGCGCACCGGCAGCCGCAACCCGATGAAGCCGCCGGCACCGAGGGGTGGGCTGTCGCCGCTCGAATACCTCGACCTGCAGCTCGCTGAGGCCGTAGAGGTCCTCGCCGCCGTGCCCGGCAATCGACCCGTGTGGACGTTCTCGCCGGCCGCCCCCGATCTGGCCCAGGTGTGGCATCGCCGGATCGCTCACGAGACGGTGCTGCGCCGGTTCGACGCGCAGACTGTCGTCCGTCAGGTCGTCGCCACAGACACCGACCTCTGCGTCGACGGCATCGACGAGGTGCTGACGACGATCGTTGCGGCCAAGCTCGACGGAGACTCGCCCAGCGAAGTGACCGGTACGGCTGTGGTGCGGCCGACCGACGTGCCCGAGTCCTGGCTGGTCTCGCTCACAGCGGGTGAGGTGCCCCAGACCCGCGCCGCCGCACCCGGCGAGCAGGGCGACGCGCAGGTGACCGGTGACGCCGAACTCGTCTACTTCTGGTTGTGGAACCGCATGAACCTCAAGGAGATGACCGGCGACCGGCGCGTGCTGGACGTCCTGCAGGTCGGACGGGGGCACTGATGCGCAAGCTCGCTGCCGTTGTGGTCGGCTGTCTTGTGCTGACGGGGTGCGCGGCCTCCTGGCAGGGAGACGAGGTCCGCTACCGGATCAAGGCCGTCGACAACTCCACTCCGACCGAGTACTTCGAACTGGAACTGGCAGGTGGTGCGCCGAAGGGCGCGTTGGACGCGGCTGATCTGGCACGTGAGTTCGTGCAACCGAGCGACGTCAGCGGCGGTGCCGCTGTCGGTGACGAGGTGCTCTGCCTGGTCGAGCAGAAGAAGGGCAGCGCGATCGGGGACTCGCATGTCGTGACCTCGGTGAAGAGCTGCAAGAAGGCCTGATGCGCAGGATCGTCGTGGTGCTCGCGGGATGTCTCGTGCTGAGCGGCTGCGGCGCCGATCAGTGGAAGCAGCGGGACGTCCGGTTCAAGGTCGACAAGATCTACGAGGTGCCGTCCGGCTACGACCGCGAGGACGCCCAGCTGCGGCTCGTGCTCGTCGGCGAGGTGCCGGACGACGCCCTGGATCCCGACACCGTGAGTCCTCAGGTGGTCAAGCGCCGCGAGATCAAGGGCGAGGTGCGGGTCGGCGACGAGGTGACCTGCGAGGCCGAACAGGACACCGACGGCTACTTCGAGACCAACGTGACCACAACCGACCTGTCGTTCTGCGAGAAGGCCTGATGCGCAAGATCGTTCTCATCGCGACGGCCTGTCTCGCGCTCGCCGGATGTGCCGGTACCTGGGAGGCCGAGGTCCGGTTCAAGGTGACCGAGCTCGACGAGTACCAGATGTGCTCGTCGTGCGCGCCCGAGCCGCGGGTCGAGATGGAGCTCATCGGTCGGCTGCCGGGTGGGGACAGCCGCGTGCGTCAGGACTACTCGAAGGACTCGGTGCATCCCGGCGAAATCGACGGCGAGGTGAAGGTCGGCGACGAGGTGGTCTGCCTCGCGAAGCAGCGCACGATCGGGGCATTGCAGACCAACTCGATCCAAACCGAGCTCTTTCAGTGCCGGAAGGCATGAGTTTCGTCACCTCACCAGGGGTTCGAGGGGGGTGGTTGGCCCCTTGCTCCACTTACACTCGGGTAGCAGCCAGCCCCGTCGTGAGGGAGCCAACTCGGTGGTCGCCGACCATTCCCAGCCCGAACAAGATCCTCGTGAAGAGTGTGGCGTCTTCGGCGTCTGGGCTCCTGGCGAAGACGTCTCGAAGATGACCTACTACGGGCTCTACGCCCTGCAGCACCGCGGCCAGGAGGCAGCGGGCATCTCGGTCGGTGACGGGTCGCAGGTCGTCGTCTTCAAGGACCTCGGGCTCGTCAGCCAGGTCTTCGACGAGCAGGTCCTGCAGAGCCTCAAGGGCCACGTGGCCGTCGGGCACTGCCGTTACTCCACCACCGGGTCCACGACCTGGGAGAACGCGCAGCCGACGTTCCGCACCACGGCCGCTGGAAGTGGCCTGAGCCTCGGGCACAACGGCAATCTGGTGAACACCGCCGAGTTGCTGGAGAAGGTCAAGGAACTCGGCATCTCCAGCCGCAACGGCGCCACGACCGACTCGGACATCCTCACCGCGCTGCTCGCTCACGCGGCGGCCGACAAGGGCATCGAGCAGGCCGCGCTGGAGCTGCTCCCCACGGTCAAGGGCGCCTACTGCCTGACCTTCAGCGACGAGAGCACGCTGTACGCGGCGCGTGACCCGCACGGTGTCCGTCCGCTCGTGCTCGGCCGGCTGGAGCGCGGCTGGGTCGTGGCGAGCGAGACCGCGGCGCTGGACATCGTCGGCGCGAGCTTCGTGCGCGAGGTCGAGCCGGGCGAGCTCATCGCGATCGACGGCGACGGGCTGCGAAGCACCAGGTTCGCGACGCCCGAGCCCAAGGGCTGCGTCTTCGAGTACGTCTACCTGGCGCGGCCGGACACGACGATCTCCGGGCGCAGCGTGCACGCCACGCGCGTCGAGATCGGTCGCCGGCTCGCCAAGGAGCACCCGGTCGAGGCCGACCTGGTGATCCCGGTGCCCGAGTCCGGCACGCCCGCCGCGATCGGGTACGCGCAGGCCAGCGGCATCCCGTACGGGTCCGGCCTGGTCAAGAACGCTTACGTCGGCCGCACGTTCATCCAGCCGTCGCAGACCATCCGCCAGCTGGGCATCCGGCTGAAGCTGAACCCGCTGCGCGACGTCATCCGCGGCAAGCGGCTGGTCGTGGTGGACGACTCGATCGTGCGCGGCAACACCCAGCGCGCGCTCGTCCGCATGCTGCGCGAGGCCGGTGCGCTCGAGGTGCACGTCCGGATCGCGTCGCCGCCCGTCAAGTGGCCGTGCTTCTACGGCATCGACTTCGCGTCGCGCGCCGAGCTCATCGCGAACGGCTTGGACGACGACGGCATCCGCCGCTCGGTCGGTGCCGACTCGCTCGGGTACGTGTCGCTGGAGCAGCTGGTCGCGGCGACCGAGCAGCCCAAGACGCGGCTGTGCTCGGCCTGCTTCGACGGCGAGTACCCGATCGAGCTCCCGCCGGACGCGCTCATCGGCAAGCACCTGCTCGAAGGGCTCAAGGGCGTGTCGGGCTCGGCCGCTCCCGTTCTGGCCAACGGCTATGGTGCCGAAGACGCCCTGCGTCGTCCCTGAGCACCCAAGATCCAAGTGGAAGAAGTTGACGTGACCGACAGCGCCAAGGCCACCTACGCCGCCGCCGGAGTCAGTATCACCGCAGGTGACGAGGCGGTGGAGAAGCTCAAGCCGTGGGCGGCCAAGGCGCATCGGCCCGAGGTTCTCGGTGGCATCGGCGGGTTCGCCGGGCTGTTCCAGCTCAAGCTCGACCGCTGGAAGGAGCCGATCCTCGCGTCCTCCACGGACGGCGTCGGCACGAAGATCGCGATCGCGCAGGCGCTCGACAAGCACGACACCGTCGGCATCGACCTGGTCGCCATGATCGTGGACGACCTGGTCGTCTGCGGTGCCGAGCCGCTGTTCGTGCAGGACTACATCGCGGTCGGCAAGGTCGTCCCGGACAAGATCGCGGCGCTGGTCAAGGGCATCGCCGAGGGCTGTGTCCAGGCCGGCTGCGCGCTGCTCGGCGGCGAGACGGCCGAGCACCCCGGCCTGATGGGCGACGACGACTACGACATCTCCGGCACCGGCGTCGGCGTGGTCGAGCAGTCCAAGCTCCTCGGCCCGGACCGCGTGCGCGACGGCGACGTCGTGATCGCGATGGGCTCGTCCGGCCTGCACTCGAACGGCTACTCGCTCGCCAGGCACGTGCTGCTGGAGATCGCGCGCATGCCGCTCGAGGGTCACGTCGAGGAGTTCGGCCGCACCCTCGGCGAGGAGATGCTGGAGCCGACCAAGATCTACGCCAAGGACTGCCTGGCACTGATCGCCGAGACAGAGGTCCGCGGGTTCTCGCACGTCACCGGTGGCGGCCTGGCCGCGAACCTGGCCCGCGTGCTGCCAGAGGGCCTGCACGCCACGCTCGACCGCGGCACCTGGTCGCCGCCCGCCGTGTTCCAGCTGATCGCCCAGCGCGGCCGGGTGGAGCGCGAGGAGATGGAGAAGGCGTTCAACATGGGCGTCGGCATGGTCGCCGTGGTCGCGCCCGAGGACGTCGACCGCGCCCTGGCCGTGCTCACCGCGCGCCACGTCCCGTCGTGGGTGCTCGGCGAGATCAGCAAGTCCGAGGTCGGCGGCGCCGCACTCGTCGGAGACCACCCCAGGTTCTGAGACAACCGGTTTCTGAGGCAACCCCCTACGGTCGTCGTTGCGTACTAAGCGGCGACCGAGGAGGGGGCACTTGGACCGCGACCGCGAGTTCGGGGAGTTCGTCGACGCACGCGCTCTCGTCATGCGCCGCACGGCCTACTTGCTGTGCGGCGACTGGCACCGCGCCGAGGACATCGTCCAGAACGCGTTGATCAAGCTCTACGTGGCCTGGTCCCGTGTGCGCAGGGACAGCGTCGACGCCTACGCGCGCAAGGTGCTGGTGCGCACCGCCATCGACGAGGGCCGGCGCGGCTGGTTCCAGCGCGAACGCACCGTCGACGTCCTGCCAGAGCCGGCGGTGACCGACGACTCCGCGGACTTCGACCTGCGGCTGGCCCTGGACGCGCTACCGCCGGGCCAGCGTGCCGTCGTCGTGCTGCGGTACTGGGAGGACCTGAGCATCACCGAGACCGCCCGCATCCTCGGCAGGACGGAGGGCACGGTGAAGAGTCAGGCGGCCAAGGGGCTCGCCGCGTTGCGCGAACTGCTGGAGGACGAGCCGACGCTGCGGATCTACCGCTCCGAGGTCATCCGCAAGGGCAAGACCAAGCTCGTCCGCAGGCGCACGGCGATCGCGGGTGCGCTGGCCATGGTCATGATCGTCGGCTTGGGCACGACCGGATACGTGCTGCAGTCGTCGATGACCATGAAGGATTCGGGAGGGACGTCTGCGGCGTCCGGGAACGTCGACCGCAACGCCCAGCTCACGGCCCTGTTGCAGGCCGGCTACCGGCTTCCGTCCGGCATCACCGCGGAGGACGTCCCGGAGATCAACGCCCGCGCCTTCACGTTCTTCGCCGTCGACAGCTACCGGAGGGCCGTGGCGAGGCTGCGGGACACCGAGGGCGTCGGCGCCGTGTCGATCACGCTCGACCGCCCGCCGACGCCCAGCCTCGGCACGTGTGAGGGCTACGTCGAGTGCCAGATCGTGGAACGCAACGGCATCTCGGTCCACGTCTCGCAGATGCAGGTGCCCGGCACGCCGTCCAGGAAGGTCCTGCGTGCCGTCGCCGTCCACTCCGACGGCACGCGCGTCGAGGTCACCAGCGACAACGTCGGCCGCTTCACCGACACCGTGCGTCGCGAGGCCGACTTGGCGGGCGAACCGCAGCGGTCCGCGCCCCTGCTCGACCGCGAGGAGCTGATAAAGATCGCGACACTGCCGGGGTTGACCTTCTAACCTTGAGGCATGAACGACGTGACCGTGACTAGGACGCTGGTGATACCGGCGTCCGAGTTGCGCGAACGTTTTTCCAGGTCAGGTGGGCCGGGCGGGCAGGGAGTGAACACCGCGGACAGCCGCGTGGAGCTCTCGTTCGACCTGGCTGCCTCGCCGTCGGTCCCCGAGCACCTCAAGCGCCGGATGCTCGACCGCCTGCAGGGCAGGCTGGTCGACGGCGTGCTCACGATCGCCGCGTCCGAGCACCGCGCGCAGCTGCAGAACCGCGCCGCCGCACGGGAACGGCTCGCCGCGATTCTGCGCAGTGCCGCCGCGCCACCGCCTCCGATGCGCAGGCCGACCAAGCCCACGAAGGGCTCGCAGGAACGCCGCATCGCGGGCAAGAAGCGCCGTGCGGAAACGAAGCGCGGCCGCGGTCGTTCAGGCTCCTGGGACTAGCGCGTAGATCCGTTCCGGCCGGCCGGTTCCGCCGTACCGCAACCGAACCTCAGCACGACCCGTCGACACGAAGTGCTCCAGGTACCGGCGTGCGCTGACGCGAGCAACGCCGGTCGACGAGGCGCATTCCGACGCTGAAAGCCCTTCCGAATGCGACCTGAGCGCGTTCTCCACGAGCCGCGCGGTCTCCGGCGTCAACCCCTTGGGCAGCAACGGTTTCGAGGTAGGCCGAGCACCGAACACCTGGTCCACGTCGGCTTGCCCGGCCGAGTCCAGCCGGTGCAGCTTGTCCCGCAACGACGCGTAGTGCGCGAGCTGGTCGCGCAGCGCCGAGTAGTCGAACGGCTTGATCAGGTAGTGCAGCACACCACCGCGCATCGCACTGCGCACGGTCTCGACGTCGGTCGCCGCCGTGATCACGATGACGTCCACGTCCTCGTTGGCGCGCAACGACTTCAGCACTTCGAGTCCGCTGACGTCCGGCAGGTAGACGTCGAGCAGCACCAGGTCCGGTTTGAGAGAAGCCACCAGCCGCAACGCATCCGCGCCGTTGTGCGCGACCCCGGCCACCTCGAACCCCTCGGTGCGCGCGACATAGCCGCTGTGCACCTTGGCCACCATGAAGTCGTCGTCGACGACGAGCACCCGGATCACCAGGGCAGCCTTGCCGTGAAGACCGAGCCGGTGACGCTCACCGAACCTCCGCGCCGCAGGCACGCCCGCCTGATCAGCGCGAGCCCGATACCGCGTTCACCGTGCGATGCCGCCTTGGTCGTGAACCCGTGCCGGAACACCTCTTCGGCCAGTTCCGGTGCCACCCCGGGACCTGAGTCGCGCACCACGACCTGGACCTCGTCGTCCAACTGCATCACACCCACCTCGATCCACTTCCCAGCTCCGTTCGTGCTCAGCGAGCTCAGTGCATCCAACGCGTTGTCGACGAGATTTCCCAGCACCATCACCAAATCCGCCGACAAAGCTTCGTCGACGCGTCCCAATACGCTGTCCGGGCCCATCCGCAGCGCGGTGCCGCGTTCGGACGCGAGCGACGCCTTGGCGATCAGCAGCGCGGCCACGGCGGGGTCGCCGATCGACGAGCTGACCTCGGCCCGCCACTGGTCCTGCGCCGAGCTGATCTGGTGCACGTAGTTGGTGACTTCGTCGTACTCCTTCAACGAGATCAGCCCGGCGATGGTGTGCAGCCGGTTAGCGAACTCGTGCGCCTGAGCCCGAAGCGTGTCCGTAGCGTGCTGCGATGCGTCGAGTTCGTGTTGCAGCGCAAGGAGTTCCGTGCGGTCTCGCAACGTCACGACGGCGCCGGCACCCTCGATCGGCATGCGGTTCACCGTGAGCACGGCGCCCTGCCGCAGCACCAGCTGGTCGACACCGGTCGCGCGGCCGGTCAGCACGTCGCGCAGCCGGTCGTTGAGCTCCAACTCCTCGACGGACCGGCCGACCGCGTCCTCCGGCAACGCCAGCAGGTCGCTCGCGTGGTCGTTGACCAGCGTGATCCGGTTCTGCCCGTCGAGGCCGACGACGCCTTCCCTGATGCCGTGCAGCAATGCCTCGCGGTTCTCCACGAGCGCGGTGATCTCGTGCGGCTCCAGGCCGAGCGTCTGGTTCTTCACCCGGCGGGCCAGCAACAACGACCCGGTGACGCCGATGACCAGCGCGATCGCCAGGTACCGCAGCACGTCGACCGGCTGGTTCAGCGCCCCGGCGAACAGGCCAGGCTCGATCGCACCGGCGATCACCATGCCGTTGACCTTGCGGGTCTGCTCGTCGAACACCGGCACGTGCGCCTCGATCGAGTCGTCGACCGTGCCGACCCAGGCCTTGCCGTCGAGCGCCGTCGTCGGAGTGTCCAGTTTGGACCCGATCTGGGCCGGGTCCGGGGACGCGATCACGATCCGCCGGGCGTCGACGATCAGCACGTAGGAGGCGCCGGAGAGGCTTCGCGCGGTCTCGGCGGGCGCGGCCAGGATCCGCCAGTTGCCCATCGACGTCTGGACGACGTTCGTGGCTGCCACGTTCTCCGCCACGGACAGCATCCGGCGCTCCTCGTTGGAGCGAAAGTTGCTGCCCAACTGGACGACCGTCAGCGCGCCGACCGCGCACAGTAGCAACGTGACGACTACGAGTTGCCACACTAGGAGCTGGCTGGCCAGGGAACGGCGGCGACGCATGAGACCTCCCGTGACCAGAAAGACCGAAAGAAACCTTAGAAGCGCAAGAGCGACATCAAGGTTTACACCAGAGCAACATGTCGAACCACGCGGATGAGAGGCGGGGATCACAGTGTCGGTGAAGGTGTGGGTGGCGGTGGCGACGGCGTTGCTCGCCGTCCTCCTGGTGCCACCGCTGCTGACGCCGGGTGCGGACAGCGGCGAGACCAGCCAGGTGCGGGCGTTGCGCGTGCTGGTGCCGAACCAGCCCGGCGGCGGTTACGACATCACGGCCCGCACCGCGGCGAAGGCCATGGAGGACGCTGACCTGCTGCGCAACGCCGAGGTGTTCAACCTCCCCGGCGCTGGTGGCACGGTCGGCCTCGGCCGGACGGTCGGCGAGCGCGGCAACGGCAAGCTGATCATGTCGATGGGCCTCGGTGTCGTTGGCGCGGTGTACACGAACAAGTCGCCGAACTCGCTGCTCGACACCACCCCGATCGCGAAGCTGATCGAGGAACCGGGCATCGTCGTGGTCGCGAAGGACTCGCCGTACACGTCGTTGCAGCAGCTCGTGGACGCGTGGAAGGCCAACCCCGGCAGCGTGACGGTCGGCGGTGGTTCGGCTCCGGGCGGACCTGACCACCTGGCGCCGATGCTGATGGCCAAGGGTGTCGGGCTGGCGCCCAAGAGCGTCAACTACATCCCGTTCGACGGCGGCGGTGAGCTGCTGGCTTCCGTGCTCGGCGGCAAGGTCGCGTTCGGCGTCTCCGGCGTCGGCGAGTACCGCGACCAGATCCAGGCCGGCACGTTGCGGGTGCTCGCCGTGACGAGCTCGAAGCGCATCAGCGGCATCGACGCGCCGACGCTCAAGGAGTCCGGTGTGGACGTCGAGTTCACCAACTGGCGCGGCATCGTGGCTCCTCCCGGCATCACGCAGACCGACCGCGACAAGCTGGTCGACCTGCTGCAGCGGATGCAGAGGACACCGCAGTGGGCAGAGGCGTTGCAGCGCAACGGCTGGACCGACGCCTTCGCACCGGGAGACCAGTTCAAGACGTTCCTGGAAAGCGAGAACAAGCGGGTGGCAACGGTGCTGAAGGACTTGGGGCTGGCATGACGACCGAGACTCCGGCGCAGCCGAAATCCTGGCTGCGCGAACGTTCTGAGCTGGGCATCTGCGCCCTCCTGGTCGTGCTCGGCGTGCTGGTGCTGACCGACGCGCTGCGCATCCCCACCGACTTCGCCCAGCGCGGTCCGGTCGGCCCGAAGGCGGTGCCGATCCTGGTCGGCTCGCTGCTGCTGGTCGTCGCGGTGCTGCTGGCGCGGGACGTGCTGCGCGGCGGCCGTGGTGAAGCGGAGGGTGGTGAGGACGTCGACCTGACCGAACCCGCCGACTGGCGCACGGTCCTGCTGCTGTGCGGTGCCTTCCTCGCCAACGCCGCGCTGATCGGCCTGGTCGGTTTCCCGATCTCCGGCGCGATCCTGTTCTGGGGCGCGGCCTACGCGCTCGGCAGCCGCGCCTACGTCCGGGACCCGCTGATCGCGGCCGGACTCTCGATCCTCACGTTCGTGGTGTTCAACAACCTGCTCGGCGTCCCTCTCCCCGGTGGCCCGTTGATGGAGGTGTTCTAGGTGGAACAACTGCTCGACGGCTTCGCGACCGCGCTGACGCCGACACACCTGCTGTTCGCGGCGATCGGCGTGCTGCTCGGCACCGCGATCGGCGTCCTGCCGGGCATCGGCCCGGCCATGGCGGTCGCGCTGCTGCTGCCCGTCACCTACGGCATGGAACCGACCGGCGCGTTCATCATGTTCGCGGGCATCTACTACGGCGGCATGTTCGGTGGCTCCACGACCTCGATCCTGCTGAACACACCAGGCGAGAGCGCGGCGGTCGTCACGGCGTTCGAAGGCAATCCCATGGCCCGCAAGGGACGTGGTGCGCAAGCGCTTGCCGCGGCTGCCATCGGCCACTTCACCGGCGGCATCATCGGCACGATCCTGATCGTGCTGCTGGCCCCGTTCGTGGCCAAGCACGCGGTCGACATCGGTGCGCCGGACCTCTTCGCGATCATGGTGCTGGCCTTCATCGCGGTGACCTCGGTGCTCGGGGCGTCCCGGATCCGCGGCGTGGCGTCGTTGTTGATCGGCCTGACTTTGGGTCTGGTCGGCCTCGACGAGATGACCGGCCAGCAGCGCCTCACGTTCGGTTCGCTGCACCTGGCCGACGGCATCGACGTGATCGTCGTGGCGGTGGCGTTGTTCGCGGTCGGCGAGGCGCTGTGGGTGGCGGCTCACCTGCGCCGCAAGCCGTTCACACCGATCCCCGTCGGCCGTCCGTGGCTGTCTCGGTCGGATCTGAAGCGCACCTGGAAGCCGTGGTTGCGCGGCCCGGTGATCGGCTTCCCGTTCGGTGCGATTCCCGCCGGTGGCGCGGAGATCCCGACCTTCCTGTCGTACGTGACGGAGAAGCGGCTCTCCAAGCACAAGGACGAGTTCGGTCACGGCGCAATCGAGGGTGTCGCGGGCCCGGAGTCGACGGCCTCCGCTTCCGCCGCGGGCACTCTGGTCACGATGCTGACCCTGGGCCTGCCGACGACGGCCACCGCGGCCGTGATGCTCGCGGCGTTCCAGACCTACGGCATCCAGCCCGGCCCGTTGCTGTTCCAGCGCGAAGCCGGCCTGGTGTGGGCGTTGATCGCGTCGCTGTTCATCGGCCTGACGCTGTTGCTCGTGCTGAACCTGCCCCTCGCACCGTTGTGGGCGAAGCTGTTGCGGATCCCGCGGCCGTACCTGTACGCGGGCATCCTGTTCTTCGCCTCGGTCGGCGCCTACGCGGTGAACGCGGACATCTTCGACCTGCTGCTGATGTTCGTGATCGGCCTGCTGGGCTTCGGCATGCGCCGCTACGGCCTGCCGGTGCTGCCCGCGATCATCGGCGTGATCCTCGGCCCGGCCGCGGAACAGCAGATGCGCCGCTCGCTGCAGCTCTCCGACGGCTCGCTGACCGGCCTGGTCAACAGCCCGATGGCGATCATCGTCTACGTGGTCGTCCTGGTGATCGTGTTCTTCCCGCTGATCAAGAAGTTCCTGCCGAAGCCGACGCCTCCTGCGGCTCCTGTGCAGGAGCGCGAGAAGGTTGATGCCTGATCGCGCACGACAAAGCCCCCGCTCTCCCGGCGGGGGCTTTGTCGTCTGCTCAGCCGTGGGTGGGGAAACCCAGGTTCACGCCGTGCTGCTGCGGCCACCGCGCCGTGATCGCCTTCGCGCGCGTGTAGAACTTCACGCCCTCAGCGCCGTGCACGTGCGTGTCGCCGAACAGCGAGTCCTTCCAGCCGCCGAACGAGTAGTAGGCCATCGGCACGGGGATCGGCACGTTGATGCCGACCATGCCCACGTGCACGCGACGCTGGTACTCACGCGCGGCCAGGCCGTCGCCGGTGTAGATGGCCGTGCCGTTGCCGTACTGGTTGGCGTTCACCAGTTCCACGGCGTCCTCGAACGTGTCGGCGCGCACGACGGACAGCACCGGGCCGAAGATCTCGTCGGTGTAGATCGTCATGTCGCGCGTGACGTGGTCGAAGAGCGTGGGCGCGAGCCAGAAACCGTCCGCGTGGCCCTCGGGTGCGTAACCACGGCCGTCGACGACCAGTGACGCGCCGGCCGCCTCGCCCGCGTCCACATAGGACTTGACCTTGTCGCGGTGCACGCCGGTCACGAGCGGACCCATCTGAGCCGAAGGGTCCGTGCCGGGCAACACCGACGGGTGCAGGTCACGCGTCCGCGAGGCGATCTTCGAAACGAGCTCGTCCCCGGTCTCGCCCACGGCCACGACCACCGAGATGGCCATGCAGCGCTCACCGGCAGAGCCGTAACCTGCGGAGACAGCGGCATCAGCGGCCACGTCGAGATCGGCGTCCGGCAGCACGACCATGTGGTTCTTCGCGCCGCCCAACGCCTGCACGCGCTTCCCCGCCGCCGTTCCACGCGAGTAGACGTGGCGAGCGATCGGAGTCGAGCCGACGAAGGAAGCAGCGGACACGTCCGGGTGGTCGAGCAGGGCGTTGACCGCGAAGGCGTCGCCCTGCAGCACGTTCAGCACGCCGTCGGGCAGCCCGGCCTCCTGGAACAGCTCCGCCAGGCGCACGGACGCGGACGGGTCGCGCTCGGAAGGCTTCAGGACGAAGGTGTTCCCGCAAGCGATGGCGATGGGGAACATCCACATCGGCACCATCACGGGGAAGTTGAACGGCGTGATGCCCGCGACCACGCCCAGCGGCTGGCGGAACGAGTACGCGTCGACACCGCGCGAGACCTGCTCGGAGTGCTCGCCCTTCAGCAGCTGCGGGATGCCGCACGCGAACTCGACGACCTCCAGGCCGCGCTGCACCTCGCCGGCGGCGTCCGACAACACCTTGCCGTGCTCGGACGTGATGATCGCGGCCAGCTCGTCGCGGTGAGTGTGCAGCAGATGGCGGTAGGCGAACAGGATCCGCGACCGCGTCGACAGCGACGACTCGGACCAGGACTGCGCGGCCTTCAACGAGGAGGACACCGCGAGGTCGACGTCGGCCTGCTCGGCCAGCACGACCTGAGCGGCGACCTCACCGGTGGCCGGGTTGAAGACGTCGGACGTGCGGGACGACACCCCCGTGGTGCGGGCGCCGTCGATCCAGTGGGGGATGGTGCTCAACGCTGTCCTCCTGGGGGAGCTGTCGTGCTGCGGACTACGAGAGAGGGATTGAGGAGATGGCGCACGGGTTCGGTGCGCTCGTCACGAACTCGCTGCAGGAGAGCGAGAGCCGCCAACCGGCCGAACTCGGCACGGGGCTGGTCGATCGTGGTCAGCGAAACGTGGCGCAGAGCCGCCAACGAGGTGTTGTCATACCCGACAACGGAAACGTCGTGCGGCACGCGCAGCCCGGCGTCTTCCAGAGCTGAAATGGCACCAACGGCGTTGAAGTCGTTGCAGGACAGGATGGCCGTGGGCAATGAATCGGAGTCGATCAGCGAACGGATCGCCCGAGCCCCGGCAACATCGGTGTACTCGGACGAGACGATCTGCGGCGCCAGCCCGTGCGCCTCCATGGCGGTGACGTAACCCCGCCGACGAGGCCCGGCCTGAGTGCCTTCACCACCGTCCAAATGGGCAATGCGCTTGTGTCCCAACGACACCAGGTGATCGATCGCGAGTCGCGCACCCTGCTCGCCGTCGTCGTTCACGGTATCCACAGTGGACACCCGAGACGACCGCGCGACCAGCACCACGGGAAGTTGTTCAGCGGCCTTGCCGATCGCGGTGGCAGGGACGACGGGTGACAGGAGGATGAGTCCGGCCGGGCGGAACGACAGCAGCGACTCCACCGCGCGGCGCTCACGGGCGGGCGAGCGGCCGCCGGTGTTGATGATGATGTCGAACCCCTGCTCGCGCGCCACCTCGTCGATGCCGTCCACGACCTCGGCGAAGAACGCGTTGTGCAGGTCGGACACCATCACGCCGAGCACGGTCGACGTGCGCGAGGCCAGCGACCGGGCCATGGCGTGCGGCGAGTACCCCAGCTCCTCCGCGGCCTTCAGCACCGCACTGCGTCGCGCCTCGCTCACCTTGGGTGAGTTGCGCATGACCAGTGACACCAGTGCGCGGGAAACCCCCGCCCGCAGAGCGACGTCTTCCATCGTCGGCCTGACCATCTGAAGTCACCTCCCCTCTTGACACCCTGTGGCCGAAGTTACAGCATTAGAGCGCTCCAACCAATAGAGCGCTCTAACACATCACAGCCGATGAACAGGGGAAACCTGCGATGCGGATCGGAGTAGCGGGTGTCGGCAGGATCGGCACCATGCACGCCACCAACCTCGCCGCACTGGATCGAGTCGACGAGGTGCTTCTCTTCGACCCGGTGCCCGGTCGTGCCGCGCAGGCGTCGGCTGAGATCGAGGGGACAACCGCTGTCGACGACCTGATCGGGCTCCTGGACAACGTCGACGGGGTCCTGCTCGCCACGCCGACGAACACCCACCCGGACATGCTGCGCTCGGCGATCAGCCGTGGTGTCCCGACCCTGTGCGAGAAGCCGATCGCGAGCGACGTCGAGGAGATGTCCGCGCTGATCGAGGACGTCGAGAAGTCCGGCGTCGAGGTGCTCGTGGGCTTCCAGCGCCGGTTCGACCCGGCGATCTACGAGCTCCACCGCCGCATCCGCGCGGGCGAGGTCGGCGACATCTACCTGGTCAGGGCGGTCGGCAACGACGCGAACCCGCCGGACTTCTCGTATCTGCCCGCGTCCGGCGGCATCTTCCGCGACCTGCTGATCCACGACCTGGACTGCGTGCCGTGGCTGGTCGGCGAGCCCGTCGTCGAGGTCTACGCGAGTGGGTCCGTCCTGGTGCACCAAGCGTTTGCGGACGCCGACGACGTGGACAACGCCGTGGTGATGCTGAAGTTCGCGGGCGGCGCGCACGCCACGCTGGCCGGCGGCAGGCACGACCCGGTCGGTTACGACCACCGCATCGAGGTGCTCGGCAGCAAGGACTCACTCGTCGCGGGCGTCGACCCGCGCACGCCGTTGAACTCGCTGGAGCCCGGCGGTCACGTGGCCGGACCGGACGCCTACCCGGGCTTCCCGGAGCGTTTCCACCGCGCGTACGTCAACGAGATGAACCTGTTCACGCAGGTCATCAAGGGCGAGGTCGCGAACCCGTCACCGGCGCGGGAGAGTTTGATCAGCCTGCGCCTGGCCGAAGCGTGTGAGCAGTCGCGCCGCACCGGCGCACCGGTGCGGATCGAGGGGAACTAGGCATGGCGAAGATCGCTGGGGCACCGATCTCCTGGGGCGTGTGCGAGGTCCCGGGCTGGGGCAACGTGCTCCCGTCCGACACGGTCCTCGCCGAGATGCACCAGCTCGGCCTCACCGCCACCGAACTCGGCCCGCCCGACTACCTCCCGGCCGACCCAGACGCGCTCAAGACCCTGCTGAGCAGCCACGAGCTCACGCTCGTCGGTGGCTTCCTCGCCGTCACGCTGCACACCGACGTCCAGTCCACTCTGGACGAAGCCGACCGCGTGGCGGGCATTCTCGAAGCGGGTGGCGCGGAAGTTCTCGTGCTCGCCGCCGCGACGGGCCTCGACGGCTACGACGAGACGCCCAAGCTGACCGACGACGAGTGGAACACCCTCGTCGACACCTGCGCGAAGATCCGTGAGATCGCCGCCGGGCACGGGCTCGCGACCGTGCTGCACCCGCACGTGGGCACCCACGTCGAGCGGGAGGCGGAGGTCGACAGGTTCCTCGCGGACTCCGATCTCCAGCTCTGCCTGGACACCGGCCACCTCCTCATCGGTGGCACGGACCCGGTCGAGCTGGCGCGCCGCTACCCGGACCGCATCGGTCACGTGCACCTCAAGGACGTGCGTGACGAGATCGCGGCGAAGGTGCGCAGCGGCGAGCTCAGTTACACCGATGCCGTGGAACAGGGCATCTACGTGCCGCTCGGGGACGGCGACGTGGACGTGGAAGCGCTGGTGAAGCTCGTTCAAGAGGCGGGCTACACCGGTTGGTTCGTGCTCGAGCAGGACACCCAGCTCAAGGACGGAAGTCCAGTGGACAAGCCACTGAAGGACACCGGGCGCAGCCTCGCGCACCTCAGCAAGATCCTCTGAAGGGACTGGAGACGATGAAGTCTCGCTTGGTCATCCGTGCGGGCGTTGCTCTCGCCGGTGTTGCTCTACTCGCCGCTTGTAGCGGTCCCACGGGCACCAATACCCAGAACACGCAGAACAACAGCTCGTCCGGAAGCTCGGGTGACCTCAAGGTCGCCGTCATCACGCACGGCACCGCGGGCGACGCGTTCTGGAGCGTCGTGAAGGTCGGCGCGGAGGACGCGGGCAAGCAGCTCGGTGTCGGCGTCACCTACAACTCCGACGGCGACCCCGGCGCCCAGGCCAAGCTGATCGACAACGCCGTGTCGCAGAAGGTCGGCGGCATCGTGGTGTCGATGGCGAACCCGGACGCGCTGAAGACGTCCATCGAGAACGCGGTGAAGGCCGGCATCCCGGTCATCACGATCAACTCCGGCAGCGCGAAGAGCGCGGAGTTCGGTGCCATGGCGCACGTCGGCCAGGAGGAGTCGATCGCCGGTGAAGAGGCCGGCAAGAAGCTCAAGGCCGCGGGCAAGACCAAGCTGCTGTGCGTGATCCACGAGGCCGGCAACACGGGCCTCAACCAGCGCTGCGACGGTGCCCGCACCGGCTTCGGCGGCGCGGTGGAGAACCTCCAGGTCGACATCTCCAACCCGACCGACGTCGAGGCCCGCATCAAGGCCAAGCTGCAGTCCGACACCGCGGTCGACGGCGTGCTGGCGCTCAACCCGCAGGTCGCCGTCAACGCGGCATCGGCCATCAAGGGCGCGAGCTCCAAGGCCCAGGTCGCGACGTTCGACCTGAACGCGGACGTGGTCGCCTCGATCAAGGCCGGTGACGTGCTGTTCGCCGTCGACCAGCAGCAGTACGAGCAGGGCTACCTGCCGATCGTGATGCTGAAGCTCTTCAAGGAGAACGCGAACACGCTCGGTGGTGGCAAGCCCGTCCTCACCGGTCCCGGCTTCGTCGACAAGTCCAATGTGGACAAGGTCGCGGAGTACGCCAAGAACGGCAAGAGGTAAGGAGGAGGCGGGGAGATGACCGTGACGGCCCAAGCTCCACCGGCTACCGACGAACGGCTGAGCAAGCCCAGGGCGATGGATCAGCTGATCAAGCGTCCTGAGATCGGTGCCATGCTCGGCGCACTGCTCGTGTTCCTGTTCTTCTCCGTGGTCACCGAGCAGTTCCTGAGCGTGGGTGGTGCGGCCACCTGGCTGGACGACGCCTCGATGCTCGGCATCATGGCGGTGGCCGTGGCGCTGCTCATGATCGGCGGCGAGTTCGACCTGTCCGCTGGCGTCATGACGGCGTCCACCGCGCTCGTCACGGCTCTCCTCGCCACCCAGCTGGGACTCAACGTCTGGCTGTCGTTGCTGGTGTCGCTCGCCTTCGCGTTGTCGGTGGGCGCGTTGAACGGCTGGCTCGTGATGCGCACGGGCCTGCCGAGCTTCATCGTGACGCTGGGCAGTTTCCTCGCGTTGCAGGGCCTCAACCTCGGCATCACCCGCCTCGTCACCGGCAGCGTGCAGGTGTCGGGCATGCGGGCGACCGACGGCTACGAGTCGGCCGGCTTCCTGTTCGCGTCGACGTTCCAGGTCGGTGGCCAGAGCTTCTACGTGTCGATCATCTGGTGGGTGCTGTTCACGGTCATCGCGTCGACGGTGCTGATGCGCACCAAGTTCGGCAACTGGATCTTCGCGATCGGCGGCGCCGCACAGAGTTCCCGTGCGGTCGGTGTGCCGGTCGTGCGGTCGAAGATCCTGCTGTTCATGACCACCGCGTTCGCCGCGTGGCTGGTCGGCTCGATCAACATCCTGCGGTACGCGAGCGTGCAGGCGAACCAGGGCATCGGCCTGGAGTTCCAGTACATCATCGCGGCGGTGATCGGCGGCTGCCTGCTGACCGGTGGCTTCGGGTCCGCGGTGGGCGCCGCGATCGGCGCGCTGATCTTCGGCATGGCGCGGCAGGGCATCGTCTACGCCGGCTGGAACAGCGACTGGTTCCAGCTGTTCCTCGGCGTGATGCTGCTGGCGGCCGTGCTGGTGAACAACATGCTTCGCCGCCGGGCGGAAAGGGTGAAGCGATGACCGCACTCATCGAGACCGAGAACATCGGCAAGACCTACGGCAGCGTCATCGCACTCAGCGATGTGTCCACTGTGGTCAACGCCGGTGAGGTCACCTGCGTGCTCGGCGACAACGGCGCGGGCAAGTCGACGCTGATCAAGATCCTGGCCGGTGTGCACCAGCACGACCAGGGCTCGTTCAAGGTCGAGGGCAACGAGATCAAGTTCTCGTCGCCGCGCGAGGCCCTGGACCACGGCATCGCGACCGTGTACCAGGACCTCGCGGTCGTGCCGCTGATGTCGGTCTGGCGCAACTTCTTCCTGGGTTCGGAGCCCACGACGAAGTTCGGTTTCCTGGACCGCAAGAAGGGCCGGGAAGTCACCAAGAAGGCGTTGTCCGACATGGGCATCGACCTGCGGGACGTGGAACAGCCGGTCGGCACGCTGTCCGGTGGTGAACGGCAGTGCGTCGCCATCGCCCGCGCGGTGCACTTCGGTGCCAAGGTGCTGATCCTGGACGAACCGACCGCGGCGCTCGGCGTGAAGCAGGCCGGTGTGGTGCTGAAGTACGTGGCGCAGGCGCGTGATCGCGGCCTCGGCGTCGTGCTGATCACGCACAACCCGCACCACGCTTTTCCGGTCGCCAACCGGTTTCTGCTGCTCAAGCGCGGCCGTGCGCTCGGCAGCTACGAGAAGAACGAGATCGACATCAACGAGCTGACGCGGCAGATGGCCGGTGGTGCCGAGCTGGAAGCGCTGGAGCACGAGCTGCGAGGTGTCGAGGCGTGACGTCGCTGGAAGTGCTGACCGTCGGCCGGGTCGGGGTCGACCTCTACCCGGAGCAGTCCGGGGTGCCGTTGGCCGAGGTCAGCACGTTCGCCAAGTCGCTCGGCGGGACCGCGACCAACGTCGCGGTCGCCGCCGCACGGCTCGGCCGTCGTGCCGGGGTGTTGACGAAGGTCGGGCCGGACGGGTTCGGAACCTACGTGCGGCAGGCACTTGAGGGCTTCGGGGTGTCGTCGGAGCACGTCGGCACCTCGCCGGATCTGCTGACACCGGTGGTGTTCTGCGAACTCAACCCGCCCGCGGATCCGCCGCTGTTGTTCTACCGGCTGCCGATCGCGCCGGATCTCACGCTGAGCGAGGACGACGTGCCGTGGGAGCTCGTGCGCGAAGTCCCGCTGTTGTGGGTCACCGGCACGGGTGTTTCCGCTGAGCCCGCACGTGGTTCGCAGCGGATGATGCTGGCGAACCGGGCCCGGCACGGGCACACGGTGCTGGACCTGGACTACCGGCCGATGTTCTGGCCGGACGTCAAGACCGCGCGCGAAGAGATCAGCTGGATGCTCGACCACGTCACGGTGGCCGTGGGCAACCGGACCGAATGCGAGATCGCGGTCGGCACGTCGGACCCCGACGAGGCTGCCGACCGGCTGCTGGCGCGCGGAATCTCGTTGGCGCTGGTCAAGAAGGGCGCCGAGGGCGTGCTGGTGGCGACGCCGGAAGGCCGGTGGACGGTCGAGCCGACACCGGTCGAGGTCGTGTGCGGGCTCGGT
>NZ_JBEXPJ010000022.1:0-80520 GCF_040611995.1 Lentzea sp. NPDC006480 | reverse complement strand
GCTCCTTCATCCACGTGAGGTGGATGAAGGAGCCCTTCGTCAAGCACTTCAGAGCTGGCCGACGACCCAGTCGATGGCCTGCGTGAGGATCGTGATGTCGTTCGGCTCGATGGCCGGGAACATCGCGACCCGCAGCTGGTTCTTGCCGAGCTTGCGATACGGCTCGACGTCCACGATGCCGTTGGCGCGCAACACCTTCGCCACGACAGCCGCGTCGACGTCATCGGAGAAGTTGATCGTGCCGACGACCTGCGAACGGTCGGCGGCCTTCTCCACGTACGGCGTGGTGTAGGCCGTCTTCTCGGCCCACGAGTACAGTCGGTCCGAGGAGTCCTTGGTGCGCGCGACGGACCAGTCGAGGCCGCCGTTGCCGTTGATCCAGTCGATCTGGTGCGCCAGCAGGAAGAGCGTGGCGACCGACGGCGTGTTGTACGTCTGGTCCTTGGTGGAGTTGTCGAGCGCGGTCGGCAACGACAGGAACTCCGGCACCCAGCGGTCCTTGAGCTCCTCGACGCGGGCGAGCGCGGCGGGCGACATCAGCGCGAGCCACAGGCCGCCGTCGCTCGCGAACGACTTCTGCGGCGCGAAGTAGTAGACGTCGAAGTCCTCGGCGCGCACCGGCAGGCCACCGGCACCGGACGTGGCGTCGATCGCGATCAGCGCGTCGCCGGACCCCTCGATGCGGGTGACGGGCATCGCCACACCGGTCGAGGTCTCGTTCTGCGCCCAGCCCACCAGGTCCGCGCCCTCGGCGTAGAAGAGCTCCGGCGCGGTGCCCGGCTCGGCCTTGGTGACCAGGGAGTCCTTCAGGAACGGCGCGGTCTGCGTGACCTTGGCGAACTTGGAGGAGAACTCACCGTTGGTGAAGTGCTGAGCGGTCTCGCGGACCAGGCCGAAGGAGGCCGCGTCCCAGAACGCCGTGGTGCCGCCGTTGCCCAGCACGACCTCGTAGCCGTCCGGGAGCTGGAAGAGCTCGCGCAGTCCGGAGCGGACACGGCCGACGAGGTTCTTGACGGGCTTCTGCCGGTGCGAGGTGCCGAGCAGCGCGGCACCCTCGGACGCGAGAGCCGCGACGGCCTCGGGACGCACCTTGGACGGCCCGCAGCCGAAGCGGCCGTCGGACGGCTTGAGCTCGGCGGGAAGCACCAACGAGGTCGGATCGGCGGTCTGGGTCATGTGGTCACGCCTCCGGGGCGATCGGACTTGAAGAGGACCTGACCGGCGCCGTTGCCGGAGTTCACAGTGTTGCAGGCGGGTAGCCGCGAGGTGACAGCCGGGTGTCGTGGGTCACTTGAGTCATAGGGCTTTCGAGATTCGCCCTTGTCGGCCGATTGGCCAGGAGTTGATCATCCCTGTTACGGTCCGCAACCAAAAGCCGGGCAAGGTTGCGGAGGGTGTTCGTGTCGAGGTTGTGTGCGTTCCTTGGCGGCAGCGGCGGCACCAGTAACGAGGACGAATAACACCAGCCTATCGCAACGGTGCTGCTCGATGTGCCTGCTTCATCTGCAGGCGCACTCCCGCGCGATGGCGCACCGGCGGATCGGACAACCGGAAGACGATCACTTCCCTGCCGTCATCGCCCGCTTTCTTGCGCCACCGGAACCCCTTGAAATCCTCGGTTTTCCCAATGGGTTCGACGTAGACCCCGATTCCCTTCGGGAGCACAACTCGGTAGGTTGACCGGCGGACCGTTTGCCAGAACATCAGATCGAACTCGTCGGGACTGCCCTCCAGAAGAGGTGCGCACATTTTCGGCCAGTCCACGTCGACGGTGAATGACACGACGGAGTTCAGTGCTGGAGCCGTGTGGAAATGGATGATCGCCGCCATGGCTCCATCCCGCAGCCAGGACACCGTCGTTCGCAGAGTGGTTCCCGGTGAGCCGTCGACCTGCAGGTTGCGCACGGTCATCCGGACCTGGCGCCGGTAGCGCGACGGCTGAGGCCATCCGCAGACGAGCCTCAGCCGGACGAACCAGAAGTCGTCGTGGGTTGCTCTGAGCTTGACCTTCAGCTTGATGTGCGTGTCGCCTCGTTCGCCGATGACGGCCGTCTTGTCCCAGTCGATGACCTCGTACGACGGCTGTCCGGCGTCGAGCAGCTTGCAGTACTGCGACACCAGGTCCTTGTGCACCTCGAGTTCGCGCCGTTCCGCTCGTCGGCGAGTCAGCAGCGCGATGCCGCTGACGATGATCACGAGGATCGCGGTGACGAGCGCGCCTGCCTTGACCGCCGTGCTGCCGAGGATCGCGCCGAGCAACACCGCGAACGACATCAGGCCAACCGCTGCCTTCGCGACCGCAGGAGGACCGTGGCCGTGGAGGAATTCCTCCAGGAAAAGAATCGTCTCCCGCAGCATCTGTCCCCCCGACTGATGTTGCGAACAGCGCCGATGACTGCCCGTGATAGTCGAATGAACAGATTGTTGCGTCTTTTTTCAGTTCGTCAGCAGGCGGCACTCGAACGGCCGTTGCTTTCACCGATGTGTACTAGTCCGGTCACGTCGGGGTGTTACTGCAGCATGCCGCGATCCATCGCGGTGGTGACCGCCGCCGTCCGATCGGACACCCCCAGCTTGTTGAACACCCGCAGCAGGTGAGTCTTCACGGTCGCCTCCGAAATGAACAGCGTCCGTCCGATCTCGACGTTCGACAGACCCTTCGCGACCAGCTTCAACACCTCGGCCTCGCGTGCGGACAGCGGCGGCGTGCGCACCTGTCCGACGACCTTGGCGACCATCGACGGCGCCAGCACGGTCTCCCCGCGAGACGCCGCCCTGATCGCCGCGATCAGGTCCTCGGTGGTCGAGTCCTTCAGCAGGTACCCGGACGCACCGGCCTCCACCGCGCGAAGAATGTCCGAATCGGTCTCGTACGTCGTCAGCACGAGCACGCGCGGCCCGGTTCCGACGATCTTCGCGGTCGCCGCCACACCGTCCATTTCGGGCATTCGCAGGTCCATCAGCACGACGTCCGGCTTCAGCAGGGCGGCTTGGTCGATCGCCTCCTGGCCCGACCCGGCGTCGCCGACGACCTCAAGATCGTCCGCCACGAGCATGCCCTTCAACCCCTGACGCACGACGGGGTGGTCGTCCACCAGCAGAATCCTGATCACAGCGGCACCTCCACCAGCACCGACGCTCCCTCGTCCGACGACAGCGAGAGCGTCCCACCAACCTGTTCCAACCGTGCCCGCATGCCCCGCAAGCCGAAGCCTTCCAGAGCGTCACCGAACCCGCGCCCGTCGTCGCGCACCTCCAGCGAAACACCGTCGGGGTCGAACCTCATCACCACGTCGACCCGCGACGCCCCGGAATGCCGCGCCACGTTGTTCAGCGCCTCCTGAACGGTCCGCAGCAGCACCACCTCGGCCGAAGTCGCCAAGGGCACCGCATCCCCGATCACCCGGAACGTCGAAGGCAGCGAGACCCCGGAAACCAGCCGCCGCAACGCGTCTTCCAGCGACGAACCGTCTAAAGGGGACGGTGCGTTCGACGCCACCAGAGCCCGTGCCTCGCGGAGGTTCTCCCGCGCGGTCTGCAACGCCAGCTCGACGTTGGGCTGCGCGCCCTGCAGCAGCGTGATGATCGACGTGAAGCCCTGCGCCAGCGTGTCGTGGATGTCCGCTGACCACCGCGCCCGCTCGGCCTCGATGGTCAGCGCCTCGATCCGTTCCAGCAGCTCACCGCGCTGCTGGTTCTGCGTCGCGATCCGGCTGATCGCCCACCCGAAGGCCTGGGAGAAGCCGATGATCAGCAGTGCCGCTGGCCACGGCAACGACGGTGTCACACCCGCGGCCCAGGTCAGGATCTGCGGTGTCAGCACGAACACCACCATCGGGAAGAACGCCCACGCGATCGGCAGCACCATGTAGATCTGCGGGACCAGGCCGAACAGGGCGAAGGTCGCGCTGCCGCTGAACCAGACCGCAGGGGCGAACGTGGCGAGCGAACCGGCCGCGTAGACGAACCCGTGCCAGTCGTCCTCGCCGCGGATCACCAGCCGCCTGCCGTAGACCACGAACCACACGGCGTTCAAGCACAACAACCCCGCCGCCGTGAGACGGTCGGCGAGGGGGTCGTTGTCGATCAGCACGAGCACGAACGCGGTGACCTGGGTGATCGCGAAGAGCACGTACCAGGTGATCAGCTGGTGCTGTTGCTCCACTTGAAGGTCCTGCTGACGATCAGCAAGCCCGCGATCGTCCACGCCCCGAGCACGAGCGCAATCTTTCCGAGCTCCCATGATCCCGCCGCCTCCATCGCCGCGTAGCCGTCGTCCAGTGCGAACACCGAGCGGAAACCCTGGCACACCCACTTGAGCGGGAAGAACGAACCCGTGATGCGCAGCGAGTCCGGCAGCACCGCCTGGCTGATGAAAACACCCGACAGGAACTGCAGCACGATGTACGGCAGGTTCAGCACGCCGGCGGCGTTGCGGGTGTTCTTGGCGATCGAGCTGAGCCCCACGCCGATCAGCGAGCACGAGATCACGCCGAGCACGAACACCCAGCCGAACGTGAACCACTTCTCGGCGGTCGAGGGCAGCTCCACGTCGAACTTCAGCATCGCCACGACCATCAGCAGCGCGGCCTCGAAGAGACTCGACACGAAGACCAGAATGATCTTGCCGATGAAGTAGGACGTGAACGGCATCGGCGTGCCGCGCAACCGCTTCAGCGTGCCGTCCTCGCGGTCGGCCACGACGCTCATGCCGAGTCCGACGAACGAGGTCGAGATGATGCCGGCGCCGATCATGCTGGCCGCGAACATCTGGCCCGCCGCGACCTCCTTCACGTAGACCGTGCCGAGCAGCAGCATCAGGATCGCCGGCAGCGACACCGTGAAGATGAGATTTTCCTTCTGCCGGAAGAACTCGCGCAGCTCGGTCACACCCCTCGAGAGACCGAGCGACAGGGTTCCGGGCAGAGCAGCTGTCTTGGTCGTGGCCGCGGTGGTCATTTGATCAGCTCCAGGTAGATGTCTTCCAGCGACGGACGGGTGACGGTGAGCTCGGCCAGCTCGCCGTTCTTCGCGAGCTCGGCGATCACCTTGGTGGGCTCGGAGGTCTTGATCTCCTGGTAGCCGCGGTCGGACTGCCAGCGCACGGTGGCGTCGGCGTGGGCGCGGCCGTTCAACGTCTGCGGCGTGCCCTCGGCGACGATGCGGCCCCCCGCCAGCACCGCCACCCGGTCGGCGAGCGCCTCTGCCTCGTCGAGGTAGTGCGTGGTCAGCAGGATCGTGGTGCCCTCGGCGGCCAGCAGCTTGATCAGGCCCCAGAACTGGCGGCGCGCCTCGGGGTCGAAGCCCGTGGTCGGCTCGTCCAGGAACACGAGCTCCGGGCGGCCGATGATGCCGAGCGCCACGTCGAGCCGGCGGCGCTGGCCACCGGAGAGGGTGCCGGCGCGGGACTTCGCCTTCTCGGTGAGCCCGACGAGGTCGATGACCTCCTCCGGGTCCCGCGGGTTCGCGTAGTACTTGGCGTAGTGGCGCACGGCCTCGTTGACCGTGAGCGTGGCGGCGTCCGTCGCGCTCTGCAGGACGATGCCGAGCCGCGAGCGCCACAACCGGTCGGCCTTGGCCGGGTCCCCGCCCAGCACGCTGACCTCGCCGGCGTCCCGGTCGCGGTGTCCTTCCAGGATCTCCACGGTCGTCGTCTTGCCGGCCCCGTTCGGCCCGAGGACCGCGAAGACCTCGCCCCGTGCGACGTCGAGGTCCACCCCTGCCACCGCCTGGTGGCCCTTGTAGGCCTTCTGCAGGCCCCTCACCCGAATCGCGTTCATGGGGAAAATCCTGCTTCTTCGCCCCCACCCTCCGGGACGACCTCGCGACCGACTCCGGCTGTCAACCGACCGGTGGACAGCCGGACGCACGCGGGGCCCCCGCGTGCGCTCCTGCCAAACGAAAGCTCCCCGCGTGCGCTCGTGTTTCGGCGGTGTTTCCACTGTGCGAGAAGGAGCTTTCGCGTGATAGAACGGCCGGGTGCATCTGACGCCGCATGAACGCGACAAGCTCCTCGTGCACGTCGCCGCCGACGTGGCTCGCCGCCGGCTCGAACGCGGGGTGCTGCTGAACTACCCCGAGGCCGTCGCGTTGATCACCGACCACGTGCTGGAGGGCGCGCGGGACGGTCGCACGGTCAGCGAGCTCATGGAGAGCGGCCGCACCGTGCTCGCGCCGGAGCAGGTCATGCGCGGGGTGCCGGAGATGATCGACTCCGTGCAGGTCGAGGGGACGTTCCCGGACGGCACGAAGCTCGTCACCGTGCACCACCCGATCGCGCCTTCCGCCGGTCCGGCGCCGGGCGAGGTGGTCGTCGGCTCCGAACCCGTCGAGCTGAACCCAGGTCGGCCGCGGATCTCCATGGTCGTCGTGAACGTCGCTGACCGGCCCGTTCAGGTCGGGTCGCACTTCCACTTCGCGTCGGTCAACAGCGGTTTGGAGTTCGATCGCGAGGCCGCGTTCGGCTACCGGCTCGACATTCCCGCCGGCACCGCGGTGCGGTTCGAGCCGGGGGTGGAGCGCGAGGTCACGCTCGTTCCGTTGGCAGGGTTGAGGATTGTCCGGGGGTTGCAGCGATGATCGACCGCGAGCGCTATGCCGAACTGCTCGGGCCGACGGTCGGCGACCGGATCCGGCTGGCCGACACCGACCTGTTCATCGAGGTCACCGAAGATCTGAGTCGCGGCGCCGGGTCGGGCGACGAAGTGATCTTCGGCGGCGGCAAGGTGATCCGCGAGTCGATGGGGCAGGGGATCGCGACGCGTGCCGAGGGTGCTCCGGACCTGGTCATCACGGGTGCGGTGATCCTCGACCACTGGGGTGTCGTCAAGGCCGACGTCGGTGTGCGGGACGGGCGGATCGTCGCGATCGGCAAGGCGGGCAACCCGGACACGATGGACGGGGTGCATCCGTCGCTGGTCATCGGGCCGTCGACGGAGATCCTGTCCGGCAACGGGAAGATCCTCACCGCGGGCGGCATCGACTGCCACGTGCACTTCATCTGCCCGCAGATCGTGGACGAGGCGCTGGCTTCCGGGCTCACGACGTTGATCGGTGGCGGCACCGGTCCGGCGGAGGGCACGAAGGCCACGACCGTGACGCCGGGCGCGTGGTACCTCGACCGCATGCTGACGTCGATGGACCACATGCCGATCAACGTTCTGTTGCTGGGCAAGGGGAACACGGTCTCGGAAGAGGGCTTGCGCGAGCAGCTCGCCGGGGGCGCGGGCGGGTTCAAGCTGCACGAGGACTGGGGCACGACTCCCGCCGCGATCGACGCTTGCTTGCGCGTTGCGGACGAGTCCGGCGTGCAGGTCGCGATCCACACGGACACGTTGAACGAGGCCGGCTTCCTGGAGTCCACTGTGGACGCCATCGCCGGACGCTCGATCAACGCCTACCACTCCGAAGGTGCCGGTGGCGGGCACGCGCCGGACATCATCCGGGTGGTCTCGCTGCCGAACGTGCTGCCGTCGTCGACCAACCCGACGCGCCCGCACACCGTCAACACGCTCGAAGAACACCTCGACATGCTGATGGTGTGCCACCACCTCAACCCGTCCGTGCCGGAGGACCTGGCGTTCGCGGAGTCGCGGATCCGGCCGACCACGATCGCCGCCGAGGACCTGCTGCACGACCTGGGCGCGATCTCGATGATCAGCTCGGACTCCCAGGCGATGGGGCGGGTCGGCGAGGTGATCATCAGGACCTGGCAGACCGCGCACGTGATGCAGTCACGCCGCTCGATGGACGCCAACCTGCGCGCACGGCGTTATGTCGCGAAGTACACGATCAACCCCGCGGTGGCGCACGGGATCGCGTCCGAGGTCGGGTCGGTCGAGGTCGGCAAGCTCGCCGATCTGGTGTTGTGGGAGCCCAAGTTCTTCGGCGTGCGGCCTTCGGTGGTGCTCAAGGGCGGGTTCATCGCGTGGGGTGCGATGGGTGACGCGAACGCCTCGATCCCGACGCCGCAGCCGGTGTGGGCGCGGCCGATGTTCGGTGCGACCGCCGGAGCGGCTTCCAGCGTGTTCTTCGTTGCGCCTGAGGCAATCGAGGCCGGGATCGACTCGCGTTATGCGCGGCGGGTTCTGTCTGTTTCGTCGACGCGATCGGTGACCAAGGCCGACATGGTGCTGAACGACGCGATGCCGGACGTCCGGGTGGATCCGGACAGCTTCGCCGTGCACGTCGACGGCGATCTGGTGGAGCCTTCGCCGGTGGCCGAGTTGCCGATGGCCCAACGGTATTTCCTGTTCTGATGCTGACCGCGCTGATCCTCGCCGACTCCCGGTTCCCGGGTGGCGGACACGTGCACTCCGGCGGTCTGGAAGAGGCTGCCGCGCGCGGGCTGGTCGTGGACGAGCCGTCGCTGGAATCGTTCCTGCGCGGGCGTTTGCTGACCGCCGGGTTGCTGGCGGCTGGATTCGCGGCCGCGGCGGCTCGTGGCGAGGATCTGGCCGAGTTGGACGCCGAGCTGGACGCGCGGACGCCGTCGCCTGCTCAGCGCGAGGCTTCGCGGGCGCAGGGCCGCGGGATGCTGCGAGCGGCTCGGCGGGCCTGGCCTTCTGCCCGGCTCGCCGCGTTGCCGGCGTCTCCGCACCAGCCGCTGGTGATCGGGGTGCTGGTCGATGATGCTTTCGAGGCCGCGCTGACCTGCGCATACTTGTCGGTCAGCGGCCCGGCTTCCGCGGCGGTGCGGCTGCTCGGACTCGACCCGTTCGGGGTCAACGCGATCGTGGCTTCTCTCGACGTCGAGGAAGTTGCTGCGCGGGCGTGCAAGGAACTGCCCGCGCTCGGTTCACCTGCCTTGGATCTTCTTGCCGAGGCACATGTTCGACGTGAAGGGGTGCGTCTCTTTGGGAGCTGACCACGGGCCCGACCCGCACGACCACCACCACGGATCCGCGCCGCGCATCGGCATCGGCGGCCCGGTCGGCAGCGGCAAGACCGCGCTGACCGCGGCTTTGTGCCGTGCGCTGGGGTCGCAGCTGGAACTGGCGGTCGTCACCAACGACATCTACACGACCGAGGATGCCGACTTCCTGAGGCGAGCCGGTGTGCTGGACCCGTCGCGGATCGAGGCGGTGCAGACGGGATGTTGTCCGCACACCGCGATTCGTGACGACATCACCGCGAACCTGGACGCGGTCGAACGGCTGGAACACCGGTTCTCCGGGTTGGATCTGGTGATCATCGAGAGCGGCGGCGACAACCTGACCGCGGTGTTCTCGCGCGGGCTGGTCGACCGGCAGATCTTCGTCGTCGACGTGGCCGGCGGGGACAAGGTGCCGCGCAAGGGCGGACCCGGTGTCACGACCGCGGATCTGCTGGTGATCAACAAGATCGACCTGGCGCCCTACGTCGGCGCGGACATGGACGTGATGATCTCGGACGCGCACCGGATGCGCGGCTCGTTGCCGGTGATCGCGCAGTCCCTGGTGGAGACACCTGAGGCGCCCGAGGTCGCCAAGTGGGTGCTTGAGCAGCTGTGAAGGCGTCCGCACGGTTGGTGGTGGCGTTGGACTCGCACGGCAACAGCGTCGTGCGGGTCCTGCGCTCGCAGTCGCCGCTGACGCTGGTGCCCGCGCGAAGGGTCGGTGCTGTCGCGCTGGTGCACCTGGTGAGCTCGGTGACGTCGCCGCTCGGTGGAGATTCACTTGAGCTGACGGTCGAAGTAGGCCCTGGAGCCTCACTTGATCTACGCGGCGTGGCGGCGACTCTGATGCTGCCCGGCCCGACCGGTTTGCCGTCTTTTTCCTCGGTGCGGTTTTCCGTGGAAGGTGCTGTCCGATACCTGCCAGAGCCCACCGTGGTGACGAGTCGTGCGCACCACACCGCAGTGGTGGAGGCCGAATTGGACGGTCACGCAGAGTTGTCGTTGCGCGAGGTTCTCGTGCTCGGCCGGGCAGGGGAGCCTGGCGGTGTTCTTTCCACTTCGGTGCGCGCAACCCGTTGCGGCAAGCCGTTGTTGCACCAACAGCTCGTCGTCGGCTCGCCGGAGGTTGACCGTTCGAGTGCGGGACTCGCCGGAAAGCGGGTTGTGGGCACGTCTCTGATGCTCGATGCGGTCGAGCGGGCGTCGAGTGGCGGGGAGTGGTGGAACGTCGTTCCGTTGGCAGCGGGCGGAACCCTTGCCACCGCACTGGGTGATGACGTGGTCACGGTCACACGTGTGCTCGACGCCATCTGACTCGATCACGAATTCGATCCAGAACTGTTCTTTGTACGGACAGTCACCGTTCAGGTGGTGGTCATCACCACGCAGGCGGTTTCGCCATTCGTTCGCCGTGCGTATGGTCGCGGGTCCAGGGACCACGAGTTCTGTTGCCGCTGCTTGGAGGTTCGCCGATGACGGAGACCACGAACATCGCGCTACCGGCGATGCGCGTGTCGTACGAGCAGGGCTCGCTGAGCGAGTCGGAGCTTGCCGCCACTTGGCATGAACAGCTCCAGTTGTGGTTGGACGCCGCGACCAACGCCGGGCTTCCCGAGCCGAACGCGATGGTGCTGGCGACCACCGACACCAAGGGGCGTCCGTCTTCGCGGACTGTGTTGTTGAAGGGGCTCGACGCTCGTGGGGTCGTGTTCTTCACGAACTACACGTCGAACAAGTCTCACGATCTGATGGCCACGCGGTATGCGTCCGCCACTTTCCCCTGGTTCGCGATGCAGCGTCAGGTGCACGTGCGGGGAACCGTGGAGAAGGTCGGGCCCGTCGAGACCGCCGAGTACTGGAACTCCCGGCCTCGTGGGTCTCAGATCGGGGCCTGGGCTTCGCCGCAGTCCCGGGTGGTTTCCGGGCGGTCCACCTTGGATTCCGCGCTGCACAAGATCGAGCGGCAGTTCGCTGACACGGAGAAGATTCCGGTGCCGCCGCACTGGGGTGGGTGGCGGATTCGGCCTGAGGAGGTCGAGTTCTGGCAGGGACGGCGGGATCGGATGCACGACCGGTTGCGGTACCGGCTGGGGCGGGATTCCTGGGGTGTGGAGCGAGTAGCTCCGTAACTCGGCTTTGTCGTGGGGCGTCTCCTGTGGGCGGGGGGCGCCCCTTTTTGCTGCGCTCGGAACCCGGCCGCGGGGATGTGTCCGTCCTCGCGGAACCTCCGCCGGGGCTCGCACGTCCTCAGCCTGGGAGAAGTGTCCGGATTTGGTGCGGGCATACTGGGTTTTCGGCAACGGCTAGCTACGAGGTGCGGATTCACGTGTGCGGAGTGCTCGGACTCATCTGTTCCACCGAGGCTGCTGCGGCCTCCGCGCGGTCGAACGTGGCTTCGGCGTTGCGGTGTCAGCGGCATCGGGGACCCGACGAGCAGGACACCTGGGCCGATGCCGAGGTCGTGTACGGGTTCAACCGGCTCGGGTTCATCGACCTGGACCACAGCCACCAGCCGTTGGTGTGGGGGCCGCCGGAGAACCCGACGCGCTACACGTTGAACTTCAACGGCGAGATCTACAACTACAAGGAGTTGCGGGCCGAGCTCGCCATGAAGTTCGGGGCCCAGTTCAAGACCAAGGGCGATGGCGAGGCCATCGTGGCCGGGTACCACTACCTCGGTGCCGACTGGGTCAAGAAGCTGCGCGGGATGTTCGCGTTCATGATCTGGGACGCGCAGGAGCGAGTGGTCTTCGGAGCGCGGGATCCGTTCGGGATCAAGCCGTTGTACTGGGCGTCCGGGCCTGGTGGGGTGGCGTTCTCGTCGGAGAAGAAGTCGCTGCTGCAGCTGACCGGGGTGCTGGGGATCTCGCAGGAGCTGGATCAGACGGCGTTGCAGCACTACTTGGTGTTGCAGTACGTGCCGGAGCCCGAGTCGTTGCACAAGGCGATTCGCCGGGTCGAGTCCGGGACGTCGTTCAAGGTGTCGCCGGGTGGGCAGGTGCTGTTCAACCGGTACTTCAAGCCCGTGTTCGCGCCGAGGCCGGTGAACGGCGAGCACGAGGCTGAGGCGTTGCACGAGCGGATTGCCGAGGTCATGCGGGACTCGGTCGCCAAGCACATGATCTCGGACCCCGATGTGACGGTCGGGGCGTTCCTGTCGGGCGGGATCGACTCGACGGCCACGGCCACGTTGGCGAAGTTGCACAACCCGAACTTGATCGCCTTCACCAGTGGGTTTGATCGTGAGGGTTACTCCGAGGTGGACGTGGCCGCGGAGACGGCGGCTGCGATCGGGGTGCGGCATGTCGTCAGGACCGTGTCGCCGGACGAGATGATGGAAGAGCTGCCGCTGATCATCTGGTACCTGGACGACCCGGTGGCGGACCCGGCGTTGGTGCCGTTGTGGTTCATCGCGCGGGAGGCGCGGAAGTACGTCAAGGCCGTGTTGTCCGGCGAGGGTGCGGACGAGCTGTTCGGCGGGTACGTGATCTACCACGAGCCGCTTTCGTTGTCGCCGTTCGAGAAGGTGCCCGGCGGCGTGCGGAAGTTGATGGGCGCGGTGTCCAAGAGCATTCCGGAAGGCGTGCGGGGCAAGGACCTGCTGCGGCGCGGGGCGTTGAAGCTGGAGGAGCGGTACTACGGGAACGCCCGCAACTTCAGTGATGCGCAGGTGCGTGCGGTGTTCCCGGGGTACGTCGAAGGCATTGGGTTCCAGGACGTCACGGCGCCCTGGTACCGGGAGTCCGAGGGCTGGGATCCGGTGGCGCGGATGCAGCACATCGACCTGTACACGTGGCTGCGTGGCGACATCTTGGTCAAGGCGGACAAGGTGACCATGGCCAACTCGATCGAGCTGCGGGTGCCGTTCCTGGATCCCGAGGTCTTCAAGGTCGCGGCCGAGGTGCCGTTGGACCAGAAGCTGACGGAGGGGACGACCAAGTACGCGTTGCGGAAGGCGTTGGCGAAGATCATTCCGGCGCACGTGCTGAACCGGCCGAAGCTCGGGTTCCCGGTGCCGATCCGGCACTGGTTGCGGGCCGAGATGTACGACTGGGCGCGCGGGATCATCGCGGACTCGCAGACCGGGCATCTGCTGGACAAGAACGCCGTGCTGGAGTTGCTCGCGGAGCACAAGTCGGAGCAGTTCGACCGGAGCCGGCAGCTGTGGTCGGTGCTGTGCTTCATGATCTGGCACGGGATCTTCGTCGAGGGGCGGATCAGCCCGAAGGTGCCGGAGCCGGTGTATCCCGTGCGCCTCTGAAGTGGTGTTGGCGACACATTCACGTAAAGGGCTTGTTAGTTGTCATAGGCTAACGATGTGGCCACTGTGGGGAGAAACGCGCGCTCGACGTTCGTGATCGACACCCGACCGTTGAAGATCGTCGCGTATCGCCGGTTGTGGCTGTCCACGATCGTCACGGCGGTGGGCTCTCAGCTCACCGCCGTTGCCGTGCCCAAGCAGGTGTACGACCTCACCGGGTCGTCGGCCTGGGTCGGTATCGCCGCTGGTGTGGCGCTGGTGCCGCTGCTCGTGTTCGGGCTGTGGGGCGGCGCCATCGCGGACACCGTCGACCGGCGGAAGCTGCTGCTCGTCACGAACACCGGTATCGCCGTGTCGTCGGTGTTGTTGTGGGTGCAGGCGGCGATGAACGTCGGCTCGGTGTGGCTGGTGATCGCGCTGCTGGGGTTGCAGCAGGTGTTCTTCGCGGCCAACGCGCCCGCGAGGCAGGCGTCGATCGCGCGGCTGGTGCCGGCCGAGCTGTTGCCGGCGGCAGGGGCGCTGGGGTCGACGGTCATGCAGTTCGGTGCGGTGCTCGGGCCGTTGCTGGCCGGGGCGTTGATGCCGGTCGTCGGGTTGCCCACGTTGTACCTGGTCGACGCGATCGCGCTGGTCGTGACGGTCTACGCGGTGTGGATGCTGCCTTCGATGCCGCCGTTGGACGGGGTCGTGCGGCGCGCTGGGCTGCGGGACGTGCTCGACGGGTTCGTCTACCTGTGGGCGCAGAAGGTGCTGCTGGCGAGCATGTTGCTCGACATCATCGCGATGGTGTTCGGCATGCCGCGGGCGTTGTTCCCGGAGATGGCCCAGCACACGTTCGGGGATCCGGCCGGTGGTGGGTTCGCGCTGGGTGTGCTGTTCGCGGCGATTCCGGTGGGTGCGGTGCTGTGCGGGCTGACGTCCGGGTGGATCTCGAACGTGCGGCGGCACGGGGTCGCGGTGACGCTGGCCGTGGTGGGCTGGGGGCTCGCGATCGTGGGCTTCGGGCTGGCCGGCTCGCTGTGGGTCGCGGCGGCGTTCCTGGCGTTGGCCGGGGCCGCGGACATGGTGTCGATGGCGTTCCGCGGGGCGATTCTGCAGTCGGCCGCCACGGACGAGATGCGCGGCCGGATGCAGGGTGTCTTCATCGTCGTCGTGGCGGGCGGGCCTCGGATCGCGGACCTGTTGCACGGCACGGGTGGTGCGGCGTTCGGCACGGCTGCGGCGGTGACGGCCGGCGGTGTGCTGGTGGTCGTCGCGGCGGTCGTGATGGTGGTGCTGCTGCCCGCGATCTGGCGCTACCGGGTCAGTTCCGCGAGCTGACCTCGTTCGCGTTCGGTTCGGCGATCTGGATTTCTGATCCCCAGTCGGTGAAGCGCGCCTCGTCGACGACCATGGTGTTCTGGAACTGGGTGGAGAACTTGATGCCCGCGGGCAGGCCGTTGCCGTCGGTCTCGATCTCGGCGGCCGAGCCCGTGACGCCCTGGTCGAGGGCGAGCTTGACCTCGTTGCGCAGGTTCTCGTCGGTGAGCTTGTCGTAGGCCTTCCGGTAGTCCACGGCGATCGAGTAACGGGTGCGGTCGGCGACCTTCGCGGTCACCTTGAGCACGCCGCCCGCCTGGACGACCGGCAGGTGGTAGGTGGTGAAGACGGCCTGCTGGTAGGTCACGTCGTGGTAGCCCAGCAGCGTGTTGGTGAGGTCGTCGTTGTCCTGCCTGGACAGTTTCAGCCACGGCTTGCCTTGCGGCAGACCGAAAACCGGCGGCAGCTTCACGAACGCGTGGTCCGATGTGGTCGACACGAACCGGAGTTCCTCTGGCTGGCCGCCGGTCTGCACCGGGCGTTTGGTGGTGGCGTCGAGGCTCGGGGCGTCGCCGAGGCGCACCGAGCCGTTCGCGGGCGCCGTGACGCCGCCCGTGGTCGGGGGCGCGATGGTGAAGCGGTAGGTCTTCTTCTCGTTGGCCGCCTTGGCCACCGCGTCCACCAGGCTCTGCACGTCGCGGTACTGGACCGGCTGCTCCGGCTGCGGTGCCGAGGTGCAGGCGGTCAGCGCGAGAGCGGCGAAGAGCAGCGTTGCCGTGCGGGTCACGGTGCGTGTCATAGCTACACCATATGGGTGAGGTAAGTGCGGCTTCGCGCTGGTAGCCGGGCAAAACGAGCACAATCCCAGGGCATGGCTGAAGCGACTCCACAAACGGAGCAACCAGAGCTGAATCGGGCAATCGGCCCGAAGCTCCTGTTGTTCTTCGTCGTCGGCGACATCCTCGGTACCGGTATCTACGCGCTCACCGGCAACGTGGCCGGCAAGATCGGCGGTGCGCTCTGGCTGCCCTTCCTGCTCGCGTTCGTGGTCGCGTTCCTCACCGCGTTCAGCTACCTGGAACTCGTGGGGAAGTATCCCAAGGCCGCGGGTGCCGCGCTCTACACGAACAGAGCGTTCAAGATCCAGTTCCTGACGTTCATGGTCGCGTTCGCGGTCATGTGCTCCGGCATCACCTCGGCCTCGTCGGCGGCGCTCGCCTTCGGCCGCACGTACCTGCGGCAGCTGCTGGTGGAGTTCTTCGACCTCGTGCTGAGCCCGGAGTCGCTGGTGATCACGGGCATCGCGGTGATCTTCATCGCGGCGCTGGCGGTCGTGAACTTCCGCGGCGTGTCCGAGTCGGTCAAGGCCAACGTGGTCCTGACCTGCATCGAGCTGTCCGGTCTGATCATCATCATCCTGATCGGCGCGTACGCGATCGCGGTCGGCGACGGTGAGCCGTCGCGGCTGACCGAGATCCACACGCCGCCGGGGACCAGCGTGGTCCTGGCGGTCACCTCGGCGACCGCGCTGGCGTTCTTCGCGATGGTCGGCTTCGAGGACTCGGTGAACATGGCCGAGGAGTGCCAGAACCCGATCAAGATCTTCCCGCGCGCGATGCTGTGGGGCATGGGCATCGCGGCCACGATCTACGTGCTGGTGGCGATCACGTCGTCGTTGCTGATCCCGTCCGACGAGCTCGCCAAGGCGGGCAGCGGTGCGTTGCTGAAGGTGATTTCCGTTGGCGCGCCAGGGTTCCCGCTGTGGATCTTCGCGTTGATCGGCCTGCTGGCCGTCATCAACTCCGCTTTGATCAACATGCTGATGGCGTCGCGTCTGCTCTACGGCATGTCGAACGAGCAGATCATCCCGCGCTTCTTCGGCACCGTGCACCCGTTCCGCCGCACGCCGTGGATCTCGATCGTCTTCACGTCGGGCATCGCGGTGATCCTGGTGTCGTTCTTCGACATCGGCAAGCTCGGCGGCACGACGTCTTTGCTGTTGCTGGTGGTATTCACCATCGTCAACGTCGCGTGCCTGGTGCTGCGCAAGGAGAAGGTGGAGCACAAGCACTTCCGGGCGCCGACGTGGGCGCCGGTGCTCGGTGCGGTCACCTGCGCGTACCTCGCGATCCCGGTGCTGTCCGGGCGGCCGTGGGACGACTACAAGATCGCGGGCTTCCTGTTGCTGGCCGGTCTGGTGCTGTGGGTGATCAACCGCTTCACCCACGGCAAGGTGGAGATCCACCCGGAGAACCTGGCGAAGTAGCTCAGTCCAGCAGGTGCCTCAGGAACCGGTCGGGCTCACCCAGGAAGTTGCGGGTGAGCGCGACCGGTTCCGCCGCGTCGTAAGGAACCTCGTCGATCTCGCCGTCGGTGATCTCGAGGATCTGCGCGTTCGGTGCGGCGAGCAGGATCGGCGAGTGCGTGGCGATGATGAACTGCGAGCCTTCGGTCACGAGCTCGTGCATGCGCCTCAGGACGGTGAGGCAGCCTTTGACGGACAGTGCGGCTTCCGGCTCGTCCAGCACGTAGAGGCCTCGGCCGCCGAACCGGTGCGTCATCAGGTCCATGAAGCTCTCGCCGTGTGAACGCTCGTGCAGCGACTTACCGCCGTACGAGGCGTGGATGCCCTGGCCGATGCGGTCGATCTCGGTGGCGACGTTGTAGAACGACTCTGCCCGCAGGAAGAAGCCCGTCCTCGGTTTCCTGGTGCCCCAGCTCAGCGTCAGGTAGTCGCCGAGTGACGACTCGGTGGCCTTCGTGGCGAAGTTGAACGACTGCGTGCCGCCCTCCGCGTTGAACCCGGCCGCCACCGCGATGGCTTCCACGAGCGTCGACTTGCCCGCGCCGTTGTCGCCGATCAGGAACGTGACGGGCTTGGTGAGCTCGATCGGGTTCTTGATCAGGTGCTGGACGACCGGGAGCGTGAACGGGTAGCGGTGGGTGTCGTGCACCTGGTCGAGGCGGACCTGGCGGATGAAGGTCATCCGAGGCGGGCCAGCTCGACCGGGTCGTGGGCGCAGAACACCTCGACCTCGCCCTGTGCCTTGAGCTCCTTCAGTCGTTCCACATTGGACAGACGTTGCTCGCGGATCGTCTCGGTCTGCTTGGCGGTGATCTTGAGCGCGAAGATGTTGCTCGGTGGCGTCTCGACCTCGCCGCGGTAGAAGTAGGCGTCGCCGGCGTGCAGCAGCCAGCCGTCGTCGCTCTTGACCGCGATGCCGGTGTGGCCGCGGGTGTGGCCGATGAGCGGCACCATCAGGATGTCCTCAGGCAGGCCTTGGATGTCCTTCACGGCCTGGAACCCGAACCAGTCCTCGCCTTCGGCTTTGTGCGTCTCGAACGTGACCCCGTCGCGCTGCGCCTTCGGGTACCGCGCCCGCTCCTTGGCGTTGCGCGGGTTGCTCGCCGCGTCCAGCTCGGTGTCCAGCACGTGCACGGTGGCGTTCGGGAAGTCCCGCAACCCGCCGGCGTGGTCCAGGTCGAGGTGGGTGAGCAGGATGTGCCGCACGTCCTCGGCCCCGTAGCCGCGCTTCTCGACCTGGTAGATCGCGGTCTCGTTGACGTCCAGCAGCGGCTTGAGCAGAGTCCGGCTGAGCGGGTCGAGCGTCGCCTTCGGGTCCGTCACCTCGTGCGTGCCGAAGCCGGTGTCGACCAGGACGAGGCCCTGGTCGGTCTCGATCAGCAGGCAGTGCGCCACGATGCCGCCCGCGACCATGGGCGGACGCATGGTGCCGCAGTTGAGGTGATGAACCTTCATGGAGGATTCCTTCCGCTGGCCCCGTAGGCTGCAACCTCATGTTGGGGATCTCGTACGAGGGTGCCACCGCTGTGATCACGACTGTAGGCGCAGGCCTGCGGTCCTTCGAAGTGGACGGCGTTCCGTATGTGGAGACATTCGGGCCCGACGAGAAGCCGCCGATGAGCGCCGGGGCCGTGCTGATCCCGTGGCCGAACCGGACTGCCGGAGCTTCCTGGGTGCTGGACGGGGTTCGGCAGCAACTGGAGGTCACTGAGCCTGCTCGGGGGAATGCGATCCACGGCCTGGTTCGGCGGCGGCCCTGGTCGACGCTGGAACACACCGGGTCCCTCCTCTCCCTGCAGACGACGGTCGAGCCTCAGGCGGGGTGGCCGGCTGCTTTGCGCCTCACCGTGTCCTACGCGCTGGATGACAACGGGCTGACGGTCACGCACGGGGTCAAGAACGTCGGGGATGTGGCGACGCCGTTCGGAGTGGGCACGCATCCCTACCCGCGGGCCGGGAACGCGTCCACCGATTCGTGCACGCTGACGCTGGCTGCGACGACCGTCCTGCCCTTGGACACCGAGCGGATGGTGCCCTCCGGGGAAGCTGTTCCCGTCGAGGGGACTCAGTACGACTTCCGGAGTGGGCGGGAGCTGCTCGGGGTTCATCTGGACACGCCGTTCGGCGGGTGTGAGCCGGGGCGGGACGGATTGGTGCACCACCTGCTCGAGGCTGAGAGCGGTGGGGTCGAGGTGTGGGCCGATCCGGCGTTTCGATGGGTGCAGGTGTACACGCCGGACTCCTACCCGGACCGCGGGCGTGCGGTGGCGATCGAGCCGATGACCTGCCCGCCGGATGCGTTGAACTCCGGGGTGGATCTGATCTGGGTCGCACCTGGGGAGTCCTGGGGTGCGCGGTGGGGGATCAAGCCGCTCTCGTAGCGAAACGCAGGCGCAACCGTTAGCGTTGCTAACCATGAACATCGCGATCACCGGGGGCTACGTCGTTCCCGTCGACGGAGAGCCTGTCGAGGGTGGAACTGTCCTCATTCAGGACGGGAAGATCGTCGCGGTCGGGGCCGACGTCGACATTCCCGACGGGGTTGAGGTTGTCGACGCTGACGGGGCGTGGGTGCTGCCTGGCTTTGTCGAGGCGCACGGGCACATCGGTGTCCACGAGGAGGCCGAGGGGTGGGCCGGGCAGGACACCAACGAGATGACCGACCCGGTCGGCGCGCGGATGCGGGCGTTGGATGCGATCAACCCGGCCGACCTCGGGTTCGGGGACGCGCTCAGTGGTGGAGTCACGACTGCGGTGATCAAGCCCGGGTCGGGGAACCCGATCGGTGGGCAGACGGTGGCGGTCAAGTGCTGGGGGCGGACCGTTGACGAGATGCTCGTCAAGGAGCCGGTGAGCGTCAAGAGTGCGCTTGGGGAGAACCCGAAGCGGGTGTATGGCGAGAAGGGGAAGTTGCCGTCCACCCGGCAAGGGGTTGCGGCGGTCATCCGGGACGAGTTGACCAAGACGCAGGACTACGTGGCGAAGAAGGCCGAGGCTGAGGCCGACGGGAAGTCCTTCGACCGCAACAACACGCAGGAGATCCTGGCGAAGGTGCTCAGCGGTGAGCTGCCCTGGTGCCAGCACGCGCACCGGGCGGATGACATCGCCACGGCCATTCGGCTGTCGGAGGAGTTCGGCTACAGGCTGATCCTCAACCACGGCACCGAGGGCCACCTGATCGCGGATCTCATTGCGGAGAAGCAGATCCCGGTCATCATCGGGCCGCTGTTCACGTCACGGTCCAAAGTGGAGGTTCGGAATCGCGGGCTGCGGAATCCCGGGATCCTGGCGCGGGCCGGGGTGGAGTTGGCGATCACGACCGACCATCCCGTTGTGCCGATTCACTTCCTGGTGCACCAGGCCACGTTGGCGGTGAAGGAAGGGCTGGATCCGGAGGTCGCGATCAAGTCGTTGACGGTGAATCCGGCGCGGATCATGGGGCTGGACGACCGGGTCGGCGCGTTGAAGCCCGGGCTGGACGGCGATGTGGTGATCTGGTCCGGGGACCCGCTGGACGTGATGAGCCGGGCCCTGCACGTGTACGTGGAGGGGCGCGAGGTGTACACGTTCGACGAGAGGAAAGGTGAAGGGGTCGTGGCCGACCCCTTCTACCGGGAGAGCAACTAGCGGAGGCCCCGGCCGATCACCAGGCGCTGGATCTGGTTGGTGCCTTCGAAGATCTGCAGGACCTTGGCCTCGCGCATGTAGCGCTCCACCGGGAAGTCGCGGGTGTAGCCCGCACCGCCGAGCACCTGCACGGCGTCGGTCGTCACCTTCATCGCCGCGTCGGTGGCGATCAGCTTGGCGATCGACGCCTGCTGGCGGAACGGGCGGCCGGCGTCGCGCAGCCGGGCGGCGTGGAGGTACGTGGCTCGGGCTGATTCGACGGCGGCCGCCATGTCGGCCAGCATGAATTCGAGGCCCTGGAACTCGATGATCGGGCGGCCGAACTGGGTGCGGGTCTTGGCGTAGGCCACGGCTTCGTCCAACGCCGCCTGCGCCAGACCGACTGCGCACGCCGCGATGCCGAGGCGGCCCGAGTCCAAAGCGGACAGTGCGATCTTCAGGCCGTCGCCCTCGGCGCCGATCAGCCGGTCGGTGCCGAAGTGGACGTCGTTGAACTGGAGCTGAGCGGTGATGGAGCCGGTGAGGCCCATCTTGCGTTCCGGGGTGTCGGCGGACAGGCCGCGTGCGTCGCCGGGGGTCAGGAAGCAGGAGATGCCTCGGCCGCCGTCCGGTGACGTGCGGGCCATGAGGGTGTAGAAGTCGGCGGCGCCGGCGTGGGTGATCCACGCCTTGGTGCCGTTGACGACGTACTCGGAGCCCTTGCGGACGGCTCGGGTCGACATGGCGGCCGGGTCGGAGCCCGCCTGGACCTCGGAGAGGGCGTAGCCGCCGAGGAGCTCGCCTTCGAGCATCTCGGGGAGCCAGCGGTCCTGCTGTTCGCGCGTGCCGAAGGTGGCCAGGCCGTAGCAGGACATGACGTGCACGGACATGCCGACGGCCACGGTCATCCAGGCAGAGGCGACTTCTTCGAGGGCCTGCAGGTACACCTCGTAGGGCTGTGCGCCGCCGCCGAAGTCCTCGGCGTACGGGAGGCCCAGCAGGCCGGCCCTGCCCAGCAGGCGGAACGCGTCGCGGGGGAACTTCTCGTTCTCCTCGGCGTCCGCGGCGTGAGGCTTCAGCTCGTCCCGCGCGATCTCCCTGACCAGCGCGATCAGGTCCTCGGCCTCTTGCGTGGGGAGCAGCCGCTCGGCGGGCATCGTCGACCTCCGGTGTGTACTGGTAGCTGTACTGTAGGACGTACGTCAGTACAGGTGCCAGTGAGTGTGGCAAGGTCGTCACCATGACGCGGGCTCTCACGCAGCGGCAGGCTGAGCTGCTCACCCGGTTGGAGGCTCTCTTCCTCACCGAGGGCTTCGGTCATCTCACGCTCGATGACATCGCAGGCAGGCTGCACTGCTCGAAGTCGACGCTCTACGCGCTCGCCGGCAGCAAGGAACAGCTGGCCGTGCGGGTCGTCGGGCGGTACTTCAAGGGTGCTGCCGAACGCATCGAGAAGCGCATCGCAGGCCTCAACGACGTGCGCAAACGCATCGGAAGCTACCTCGCGGGGGCTGCTGAGGAGCTGTCGAAGGCCTCGGCGGCGTTCATCGCGGACGTGTCCGACTTCCCGCCGACGAGGGCGACGTACGAGCGCAACGCGCGCGCCGCCGCCGAGCGCATCAAGGCGTTCATCCAGGACGGGGTCGAGCTGCACGTGTTCCGCGAGGTGCACGCGGTGCTGTTCGCCGAGATGGCCGGCTTGCTCATCGAGAGCATCCAGACGGGTGTCCTCACGAAACGGGCAGGCGTTTCGGATGCCGAGGCGTTCACCGCTTTGGGCGAACTGTTGTTGGATGGCCTGCAGAGGACCGGAGTCTCCCAAAAGGAGTAGAACGCAGTGATCGTGGTTGCTGGTGAGGCACTGGTCGACATGGTGCCGGTGGGGGACGACGAGCTGACGCCGCTCGCGCCGAAGCTCGGTGGCGGGCCGTACAACGTCGCGGTGGCGCTGGGACGGCTGGACGTGCCGACGAGCTTCCTGTCGCGGGTGTCGAGCGACCACTTCGGGGAGCAGCTGGTCAAGCGGCTGCACGCGTCGAACGTGGGCACGGACCTGGTCCAGCGCGGGCCGGAGAACACGACGCTGGCAGTGGTCGGGCTCGCCGACGACGGTTCGGCGCGCTACTCGTTCTACGTCGACGGCACCGCCGACCGGCTCGTCGAGGACCCCGGACCGCTGCCTGCCGACGCCCGGGCCGTGTCGTTCGGCACGCTCAGCCTCGTCCTGGAGCCCGGTGCCTCGGTCTACGAGAAGGTCTTGAGGCGCGAGAGCAAGCGCTTGCTCACCGCGCTCGACCCCAACATCCGGGCCGGGCTGATCCACGATCCGGGCGCCTATCGCGCGCGGTTCCGGTCGTGGCTGCCGGACGTCGGGCTGCTGAAGCTCTCCGTCGAGGACGCTCGGTGGCTCGCTGAAGAAGACGACGTGATCGAGATCGCAAGGACGTGGATTTCACAGGGACCGGCCGCGGTCGTGCTCACCAGAGGTGGCGACGGTCTGTCAGTGATCACCGCCACGGGACAGGTCGACGTGCCGCCGGTGAAGGTGGACGTGGTCGACACGATCGGGGCTGGCGACACCGTGCAAGGTGCCCTGCTCGCGTGGCTGCACGACCACGATGCCTTGAGCGTGGAGAAGGTCCGTGCACTCGCAAGCGATGAATGGACCGGCGCATTGACCTACGCGGGTGCCGCGGCCGCGATCACATGTTCCCGCGCCGGTGCCGAACCGCCCTTTGCGAGCGAACTCACCGCTGCGTTGGCTGGATAAAACCGAGGAACGGACTACCGTGAGGTAGCCGCGCTAGAAACTGGCATTACGGATGTGATGCCGGTCCCATCTCACAGAATCGGTTCACACCGCTGCTGCGAGGCGGGCCTTCCGCCGACTAGCGTGAGTGAACTTAGAAGACTCAGATCCCAACGGGGTGGTCCGAGACGACGGCAGGCCGTGCGACCTGCCGCCACCCCGTCCGAGCGTTGAGAGGGACTTGAATGCCCGACGCGACGACTGCGCCGAACGACACCCAGACCGTCGCGCTGCGCCACGGGGGCGGAGAGCTCGAGATGAAGGTGGTGCCGGCGACCGAAGGCGCGTCCGGCATCGAGCTCGGCAAACTGCTGTCGACGACCGGTCTGGTAACCCTGGACACCGGTTTCGTCAACACGGCCTCCTGCTCCTCCGAGATCACCTACATCGACGGTGACGCGGGCATTCTGCGTTACCGCGGGTATCCGATCGAGCAGCTGGCCGCGCGTTCGAACTTCATCGAGGTCAGCTACCTGCTGATCTACGGCGAGCTGCCCACCCAGGCCCAGCTGGACGACTTCTCCTCGAAGATCAGCAGGCACACGCTGCTGCACGAGGACCTCAAGCGCTTCTTCGACGGCTTCCCGCGTGACGCGCACCCGATGCCGGTGCTGTCCTCTGCGGTGTCGGCCCTGTCGACCTTCTACCAGGACTCGCTGTCGCCGTTCGACGCGAACCAGGTGGAGATCTCCACGATCCGCCTTCTCGCCAAGCTGCCGACCATCGCGGCCTACGCGTACAAGAAGTCGATCGGTCAGCCGTTCCTCTACCCGGACAACTCGCTTGGCCTGGTGGAGAACTTCCTGCGGATGACCTTCGGCTTCCCGGCCGAGGCCTACGACCTCGACCCGGACCTGGTCCGCGCGCTCGACCTGCTGTTCATCCTGCACGCCGACCACGAGCAGAACTGCTCCACGTCGACCGTGCGCCTGGTCGGCTCGTCCGAGGCGAACCTCTTCGCGTCCATCTCCGCCGGCATCAACGCCCTGTTCGGCCCGCTGCACGGCGGCGCGAACTCCGCGGTGCTGGAGATGCTCGAGAAGATCAAGGCCGACGGTGGCGACGTGAAGGCGTTCGTCAACAAGGTCAAGAACAAGGAGGACGGCGTCCGCCTGATGGGCTTCGGCCACCGGGTCTACAAGAACTACGACCCGCGCGCCGCGATCATCAAGAAGACGGCCGACGAGATCCTCGGCAAGCTCGGCGCCGACGACCAGCTGCTCGACATCGCGAAGCAGCTGGAAGAGGCCGCGCTGAGCGACGAGTACTTCATCTCCCGCAAGCTCTACCCGAACGTGGACTTCTACACGGGTCTGATCTACCGGGCGATGGGCTTCCCGACCAAGTTCTTCACCGTGCTGTTCGCGCTCGGCCGTCTTCCCGGCTGGATCGCGCACTGGCGCGAGATGATCAACGACCCGGCCACCAAGATCGGCCGTCCGCGGCAGATCTACACCGGCCCGACCGAGCGCGACTTCATCTCGATGGAAAACCGCTGATCACGGGCTAGTTCTTCTGGCAAGCTGAAGGCGCGTCGCCACAGGCGGCGCGCCTTTTGTCATGTCCTGGGGGTGGTGCGTGACGGACGTGCGGGCTGAGGTGGCTCGGCTGTACGAGCAGCACAGGAAGTTGCGGTACCCGAACGGGCAGCGCGGCCTGGAGCTCGCGGGCGTGGAACTGATCCTGGTCGACGCGGATGCCGCCGGCTGTGCTTCCGGCTGGCTGAAGGGTGGTGCCGACGTCGACGAGCATGTCGCGTGGTGGGCGCCACGTCACCTTCACGAGCTGCGCAAGGTGGTCCCGCTGTTCGCTGATCCGCGCTCGGAGTGGTACCGCCCCTACGCGGCCCACTACTACGGCCGGCTCCTCAGAATGATGCGGTTGATCACTCTCGAAGTCGCGGCCGAGGTGGTCCCGCCGTAGCGTCTAGGGGTGAGTTCTCCATCGCTCGTCTGGTTTCGCCGCGATTTGCGGACATCCGATCATCCCGCCATTCTCGCGGCAGCGGAAAGGTCACCTCGCGCCCTCGGATTGTTCGTTCTCGACGATCGGTTGCTGAAACCGTCCGGACAGCCGCGAATCGATTTCCTGCACCGCTGTTTGCACGCGTTGAACGACCAGCTCGGCGGGCGTTTGATGGTGGTGCACGGCGACCCGGTGAAGGCGGTGCCTCGGGTGGCACGGGAGGTCGGTGCGGAGAGCGTGCACATCTCCGCGGACTGCGCGCCGTACGGGCGCCGGCGCGACCAGGCCGTCGAGGAAGCGTTGGGGGACATCGAACTCGTCCGGTCCGGCTCGCCCTACGCCGTGACTCCGGGCAGGGTGCGCAAACAGGACGGAACGCCGTTCAAGGTCTTCACGCCGTTCCGCAACGCCTGGCTGGACCACGGCTGGCGCAAGCCCGCGGACACCGACGCGTCCACTCTGGACTGGATCGAACCAGGCCACAGCACCGAACTTCCGGGCATCAAAGAGAAGCTGCCCGACGCGATCAAGCTGTGGGAGGAGTTCCGCGACGAGCGGCTGGAGGACTACGACACCACCCGCGACCGTCCCGACCTCGATGCGACCAGCAGGCTGGCGGCGTACCTGAGGTTCGGCGTGCTGCACCCGCGGACGCTGCTGCAGGACTGCGACGGCACGTTCCGCAGCGAGCTGGCCTGGCGCGAGTTCTACGCGGATGTGTTGTGGCACAAGCCGGAAACCGCGCGCGAGAACTACGACCGCAAGTTCGACCGGATGCAGCACGACAACGACGAGGAGCTGTTCGAGGCCTGGAAGAACGGCCGCACCGGCTATCCGATCGTCGACGCCGGCATGCGGCAGCTCCTGCAGGAAGGCTTCATGCACAACAGGGTTCGCATGATCGTGGCCAGCTTCCTGGTGAAGGATCTGCACCTGCCGTGGTGGTGGGGTGCAAGGCATTTCATGAAGCACCTGGTGGACGGCGACATCGCGTCGAACCAGCACAACTGGCAGTGGGTCGCGGGTTGCGGCACGGACGCGGCGCCGTACTTCCGCGTGTTCAACCCGTTGACGCAGGCCAAGAAGTTCGATCCGGACGGCGCCTATGTCCGGAAGTACGCGCCCGACAGCATCGACCTGACACCGGTCGTCGACCACGCCGTCGAACGACAGGTGGCCCTCGACCGGTATCAGGCCATCAAGTGAGCCTCACGCGGGCGTGCTGGGCGTAGGTCGCCGCGGCCCGGCTCTGCGCCAGAAACCCGCCGGCTCTGTTGTTGTGGAGCGAAAGGCGCGCTGGTACGGCCAGTTCGCACGAACGTGCCTTTCGCTCCGAACGCACTAGATCTTCAACGCTTCCCGCAGCTTCACGCGAGCGCCCGTCCGGAGCACCGCGTTCGCGTAGACCTTGCCGCCCAGCCACGTGATCGCCGCGATGGCCGCCAGGGCCAGCACCACGGCCAGCAGCACCTGCCAGGCCGGCGCGACGCCCAGTGCCATCCTGCCCGGCATCAGGATCGGCGCGAACGGCGGCAGCAACGACAGCACCGTCACGGTCGGGCCGGACGGACTGCCGATCATCAGGTTGATGCCGGCCACGAACGCCACGATGATCGTCATGCTGATCGGTGTCAGCACCGACTGCAGTTCCTCCTGCCGCGACACCAGAGAAGCGGCCGCCGCGAACACCGTGGCGTACAAGAAGAAGCCGAGCAGGTACCACAACACACCGGTCAGCAAGGCGGTGCCGCCCAGAGCTCCCACGTCGATCACGTCGAACGCGGACGACAGCCCCAGCCCGATCGTGGAGATCACCAGGAGCTGCAACAGGCCGACCGCGCCGAGCCCGATCACCTTGCCCAGCAACAACTGCCACGGGCGGACGGTCGCGAGCAGGATCTCGACGACGCGGCTGGACTTCTCCTCGACCACGCCCTGGGCGACCATCGTGCCGTAGACCAGCAGCGAGTAGTACAGCAGCGCGGCCACGATCAACCCGATCGCGAGGCGCTGACCTCGTTGCGGGTCAACGGGTTCAAGTGCGGTCACCGCCACGTTGACGTCGGCCAGGCTCTCCGCGACCTGCTGCGGGGTCTTGCCGGTCTCGGCGAGCTGCGCGATCAGCACCTGCTGGCGCAGCACGTCGTTCAGGGCGGTCGTCAGCACCTCGTCGCCGGAGCCCTTGACGATCATCTTCAGCTCCGGTGGCGCACCGGTGACGAGCGCGTCCAGCGAGCCGTCGCGCACCTGCTGCTCGGCGTCGCCCATCGTCGTGACGTCGCGCGTCTCGACGTCGATGCCGAACGCGCGAGCCTTCTCCCGCAACGGGTCCGCGAGCTGCGTCGCCTGGCCGGAGAACCCGACGACGCTGCGCTGCTGGTCGTCGAACAGCACCGACTGCAGCACCACGTACCCGGCGAGCACGGCGATGATCACCGCCGTGCCGATCAGGAACGACCTGGTGCGCACCTTCGTGACGAACTCGCGCTTGGCCACCAACGAGACCGCTCGGGCCGACGTCATGCGCTCCTGCCCTCAGTGGTCACGACGTTGCGGAACAGCTCGGTCAGCGAGGGCCGCTGGCGGGAGAACTCGTGCACGGGACCGGCGGCGAGGGCGGCGTGCAGGACGGTCTGGTCGTCGACGCCGGATGCCAGCTCAAGCACGCAGCGCGTCCCGTTCTTCTCGATCACCCGCACGCCGTCCAGCGTGACAGTCCAGTCGGTCGTTGGCGACTCAACCACCAGTCGCGGCACTCCGCCGGAGCGGAGCTCATCCACCGTTCCGCTCGCGACCATCGAACCGGCGCTGATGATGCCGACCCGGTCGCACAGCCGTTCCACCAGGTCGAGCTGGTGGCTGGAGAACACCACCGGCACGCCGGCGGCCGCCTTCTCGCGCAGCACCTGGCTCATCACGTCCACCGCGACCGGGTCGAGGCCGGAGAACGGCTCGTCGAGCACCAGCACGTCGGGCTCGTGCACCAGGGCGGCGGCGAGCTGCACGCGTTGCTGGTTGCCCAGCGACAGCCGTTGCACCTCGTCCGTGCGGCGGTCGCGCAGGCCCAGCCGCGCGATCCAGTTCTCCGCGCTCGTGTGGGCCTCGTTGGTGCTCATGCCGTGCAGCTCCGCGAGGTAGACCAGCTGGTCGAGCACCTTCATGCGCGGGTAGAGACCTCGCTCCTCCGGCATGTACCCGATCCGGCGGCGGGTGTCCAGGTCGACTGCTCTTCCGTTCCACCGCACCTCTCCGGAGTCGGCGACGAGCACGCCCAGCGCGATCCGCATGGCCGTGGTCTTCCCGGCGCCGTTGCTGCCGACAAAACCGAAGAGCTCGCCCGCGCGAACGTCGAAGGACATGTCCCGCAGGGCGACGACCTCCCCGTAGCGCTTGGAGATCCGGTCGATCTCCAGCACCCCCTCAGGCACGGTGCACCCCTTCGTTAGCCCGGATGGCGGTAATCGGACTCAAAGTATCGGTGAGCAGGGAACGAGTGAAACGATACGGGCGTCTACGGCGAATCGAACGAACGACCAATTCACTCAACGGGGGTGACCATGGAGACCATCGACCCCGATCAGTGGCTCAAGACGTACGGGGCCAAGATCGAGCAGGCGAAGCAGCAGGCTGAGCAGGCTGTCGGCCAGCTCGGCGGTGTAGGTGGGAGCGCAAGCTCGCCGGACGGCCTGATCACGGTGACTGTCAACGCCACGGGGGTGCTGACAGACCTGCAGATCAAGCCAGAGGCTCGCGGCATGGACCCCAGCGAGATCGCCGCGGCCGTGCTCGCCGCCTCCACCAACGCACAGCGTGAGGCATCGGGCCGCGTCGTGCAGATCATGGGTGAGTTCGTCGGCGAGAGCCCGGCGCTCGACTTCGTGAAGGCGCAGATGCCGAACGGATACGCGGGCGACGGAACCGACGAGGAAGAACCGAAGTCGGAGTTGGAGCGCAAGGACCTTCGGCCCGACGACGAGTACTTCACCAACCCGCCCGACGTCATGGCCTGAGTGCAGGAGGGGGTTAGAGCATGCAGCAGCACTTCAACATCGATCTCGACGAGCTGAGACACCACGCCGCGGCCGTGGACCGGCTCACCGACCGGTTGCGCAAGGCCACCGACACGTGCGACCCGGGCTCGCTCACCACCGAGGCCTTCGGCGTCATCTGCGGCTTCCTGGCCCAGTTCATCCTGGAGAAGGCCGGATTCGGGCAGGACGTGCTCGGCAAGGCCACGAACTCGCTGATGGACATGGCGACCGGGCTCAAGGAGACGGTCGAGCAGTACGAGCAGGTCGACCTCGACAACATGTTCGGCTTCAACGGAGGTCGAGGATGACCACGCAGTCGTCTCAGGGCACGAACCCTCAGCAGCTGATCAGCAGCATCTCGAACACCTACTCGTCCATCGAACGCGGCGACTGGGTCAACGCGGGTCTGGGCATGGCCAACACGGCCATGGGCATGATCGGCATGTCCGGCAACCCGCTGAGCGGCTTCCTCGCCGCGGGCTTCAGCTGGGCGATCCAGCACGTCGACTTCCTGCGCGAGCCGTTCGACGCGCTGCTCGGCAGCCCGGAGTCGATCTCCCGGATGGCGGGTACCTACCGGTCGGCCGGCCAGCAGGTGCAGGAGATCGCGACCGAGTACGAACGCATCTGCGTCTCGCAGACCCGTGAGTGGCAGGGCAAGGCGGCCGACGCCTACCGCTCGGCGGCCAAGAAGCACGCCGACGGCATGGAGTCGCTCTCCAAGGCCACCCACGGCATCGCCGCGGCGGTCGAGGGCGCGGGCAAGCTCGTCGCCGAGGTCCGCAAGCAGATCATGGACCTGATCAGCCAGGCCGTCGCCGACATGGTCATGAAGATCATCCAGTGGCTGGCGGCGTCGATCCTCACCTTCGGCGCGGCCATCGCGGGCGCGATCGCGGACATCGTCACGACCGCGGTCAAGTACGCGAAGAAGCTGGCGGACTTCATCCAGAAGCTGCTCGGCTCGGTCAAGAAGCTGATGGATCTGGTCAAGTCGGTCTCGCAGATCGCCAAGATGGCCGAGCAGATCATCGACGCGATCTCGTCGATGGCGCAGAAGGCCGGTGGAGGCAGCGCGGGCGGCATCAGCAGGCCGACCTCGGGTGGCTTCGGCGGTATCGACAGCGCCCACCAGAACCAGGCTCACGCGGGCGCGGGTGGGACGTACACCAGCGGCGCGGGTGCGTACCAGGGCGGCGGCCTGAGCTCGTCCGGCGGCCAGGTCAGGCCGTTCGACCCGGTCGCCGGCGGCAACCCCGGTGACTACCAGCCAGGCTGGAGCGGTAACGCGGGTGGCGGCGGCGGTTCCTACACCCCACCCACCCCGGTGCGCGGTGGCGCCGGCGGTGGTGCGGGTGGCGTGGGTCTGCCTCCCGGTCACACGGACGCCGACCACCACCTTCCCGGCAGCGGGCACACCGACGCCGATCACCACCGGCCCCCAGGCGGTGGTGGTGGCTACATCCCGCCCGGCGGTGTGGGTGTTCCCGGTGGCCCTGGTGTTCCCGGTGGCCCCGGTACCGGCTCCGGTCAGGGAGGCCATTGGGTTCCCGGTCACTGGGAGGCCGACAAGACCACCACGGCCGGTGGCGTGACCACGCCTCCGTCGTTCGGCGCCACGCCGACCACGACGCACGCCGACTGGTACCGCCCGACGACCACTGACCACGCCGCGACGGCTGTTGCCGGTGGTGGCGGCGGTGGTGGCGGGGGCGGCGGCATCCCCAAGGGCGGCGGCGGTGGCGGTGGCGGCATGCCCGCCGGCCTCGGCGGCGGCCCGGCCGGTGGTGGCGGCGCCGGTGGTACCTCGGCGACGCAGTTCGGTGGCGCGGCCGGTGTCATGTCCGCCGGTGGTGCGCACGGTGCTGCCGCGGCCGGTGGCGGCGGTGCCCACGGTCCTGGTGGCGGCGCCGGTGGTGGTGCCGGCGGCGGCATGATGGGCGGCATGGGCGCCGGCGCGGGTGCCGGCGGTCAGCAGGGCGGCAACAGCGAGCACAAGCGGAAGGTGCGGCTGGAGGGCGAGGCCCTGGTCGACCCGCCCAAGGCCGCGAAGCCGGTCATCGGCGAATGAGCTGAGTTCTTGCGCTGAGGGCGTCTGCAAGTACTACCGACCTCGTGTTGGCGGTACTTGCAGACGCCCTTTCGCTATACGACGGCGGCGAGGAGTTTCGCGATCTCCGGCGCTGCCTTTTCGCGGTCCGCCGGTACCAGGCCGATTCGGGTGCGGCGGTCGAGGATGTCGTCGATGTCGAGCGCGCCCTCGTGCTGGATCGCGTGGACGACGTCGGCCTCGGTGACGCCCGGCGCGATCGGCGTGGTCGGGTGCGGTTTGTCGTCGACCAGGCGGATGTCCTTGGTGCGGCAGGGGATCTGCGTCAGGTGCGTGGCGTCGACCGCGTCCGCGGCCATCTTGCGGTACGTGGTGAGCTTGCCGCCGACGATGGTGATCACGCCGTTCGGGGCCCTGAGCACGGCGTGATGGCGGGACAGGTCCGCGGTCTGGCCCTCGGCTTCGAGCAACGGGCGCAGGCCGGCGTAGCTGCCGATGACGTCATGTCTGGTCAGCTTTCGTTGCAGGACACCGGAAGCAGTGTCGAGCAGGAAGTCCACATCGGACTCCGGCACCTGTGGCACGTCCGGGATCTCGTCGACCGGCTCGTCGGTGAGGCCGAGGTACGCTCGGCCGTTCGCCTGGGGGAGCAGGAGTGCGTAGCGGTTGCGTTCGCCTGGTACCGGGATCGTGAGCGCTGTTCCGCTCAGGCCAACGGTTTTCGCGTCGACGACCAGGTGTGAGCCGCGGGACGGGCGGAGGCTCACCGGCGCGAGCGTGCCTGCCCAGACACCCGTAGCGTTGATCACCGCTTTGGCCCTGATGCTGAAGGTGGTGCCGGTGAGCGTGTCCTGGGCTTCGGCGCCGTCGCCTTGCAGCGTCAGGACTTTGGCGCGGGTGATGATTCGTGCGCCGTACCCCGCGGCCGTGCGGGCGAGGGCGACCACGAGGCGGGCGTCGTCGACCAGCTGGCCGTCGTAGTTGAGGAGGCCGCCGGTGAGGCCGGCCGGGTCGAGGCCGGGAACCAGCGCGAGTGCTTCGTGTTTCGGGACCCGGCGCGGGCGCGGGAGGACGCTGGCGGGCGTGCCGGCGGTGATGCGCAGTGCGTTGCCCGCCTTGAGGCCGGCCATGACGAAGTTGTTCGCCTTGGCGTGCAACGGGAACAGCATCGGCAGCGTGCGGGTGAGGTGCGGCGCGGTCCTGGTCATCAGGATGCCGCGCTCGACCGCGCTCTCGTGGGCGAGCTTCACGTCGCCCTTCGCGAGGTAGCGCAGGCCGCCGTGGACGAGCTTGCTGGACCAGCGCGACGTCCCGAACGCCAGGTCGTGCGCCTCCAGGAGCACGGTCTTGAGGCCCCGGGACGCCGCGTCGAGCGCGACACCCGTGCCCGTGACGCCGCCGCCGATCACCAGGAGGTCGGCGACTTCTTCCTGTGCCGCCTGGAGGTCTTGCGCGCGGCGGGTGGCGTTCAGTGATGTTCTTTGGGACGTGTTCACGGTCGCAGAGCTCCGTCCAGCTGCTTGGCCAACTCGTCCAGCAGCGAGGTGAAGTCGAGCCCGGACGTGGCGGGCTTCGTGGAGAGGACCATCGACTGCGTGGTCAGCAGCACCACGCGCGCTTGCGTTTTCGCGTCGCCGAACCGGATCGAGCCGTCGTGGTGGCCGGCTTCGACCTGTCCGATCAGGAACTGCTCCACCAGGCGCTGAGTGCTGCCCAGGCGGTCGGTGAGGTACGGGAGCATCAGCTCGGCGTCGAGCTGGAGGACTCGCTGCATGAGCGGGTTGTCGGAGAGGGCTTTGATCGCCTCCACGGCCCTGCTTACGAGCTGTTCTCTCGCGGTGCCCTTGGTGGTGGCTTGTTCCACTTGCTCCAGGAGCGCGGCGAACTCTCTGGTCATCAGGGCGCGGACCAGGTGGTCCACGTCCGGGTAGCGCCGGTAGAGGGTCATTCGGCTCACGTTGGCGCGTTTTGCCACGTCAGTGAGGGTGGTTCGGCGTACGCCCACCTCCAGAACACACTCACGGGTCGCGTCGAGCAGCGCGTCTTGGGTGTGACGTTGAGACGTCATGTGTAACACTGTAGCAGTGACTCGGGCTCGTTGGACCACTGAAACTGTGCCGTTGCCGCCGCACGCGCTGGCTTGGTTGAGCCAGCGGGTCGGGCTGGGTGAACCGTTCGACGAGGTGCCTCTCGTGGCACCTGAGTCGGCTCTGTCCGCTGACGCCTTCACGGCGTTGGAGGCTGTGTGCACGGTGTCGGTCGACGCCGTGGATCGCCTGGGGCGGTCCGGTGGGTTGTCCTACCTGGACCTGTTGCGCCATCGCGGGCACGGCACTCCCGCGGTGCCGGACGCCGTCGTGCAACCCGCCACGCCTGACGAGGTCGTCGAGGTGTTGAAGGTCTGCGTTGAGCACGACGTCGCTGTGGTGCCGTTCGGTGGCGGGACGTCCGTGGTCGGCGGGGTGGAAGCCTTGCGCGGCTCCAAGTCCGCCGTGATCGCTTTGGATCTGGCTGGGCTGGGCTCGCTGGTGTCCGTCGATCCGGTGTCGCGCGTGGCTGTGTTGCAGGCCGGGTTGACCGGGCCTGAGGCTGAGCGGTTGCTGGGGGAGCACGGGTTCACGCTCGGGCATGTGCCGCAGTCGTTCGAGAGGGCCACGATCGGTGGGTTCGCGGCCACTCGGTCTGCTGGGCAGGCGTCCTCCGGCTACGGCCGTTTCGAGGACATGGTCGAGTCCGTGCGGATGGCCACGCCGGTGGGCGAGTGGGTGGTGGGGGCTGCGCCGGCTTCTGCTGCGGGGCCGGACCTCAAGCAGTTGGTGCTGGGTAGCGAAGGACTGTTCGGGGTGATCACCGAGGTGTCCGTGCGGGTGCGGCCCAAGCCCTACGGTGCCCGTTACGAGGGTTTCGTCGTCGACGGCTGGGAGGCCGGCGTCGACCTGGTGCGGACACTGGCTCAGGACGGCGTGCTCGCCGACGTCACCCGGCTGTCCGATGTGGACGAGACCGAGGTCGCTCTGGAGCTGGCCGGTGCCAAGGCTGCTCCCGTCAGGAAGTACCTGCGGTTGCGCGGGATCAAGCAGCCTTGTCTGGTGATTCTCGGGTGGGAGTGCCGGTCTCGGTCCGCCACGATGAGCGCGTTGAGCGGCAAGAAGGTTGTGCGTTTGGGGCGCGCGATGGGGGCGTCCTGGCTGCACGGGCGGTTCAACGGGCCGCGTCAGCGTGATGCTCTGCTGGATGCCGGTGTCTGCGTGGAGACGTTGGAGACTGCCACGCACTGGTCCCGTGTTTCCGAGATGCGGGAGGCCGTGCGGTCCGCCCTGGCGGGAGAACTGGGCGCCCCGGTGGTCATGTGCCACATCTCGCACGCCTACGAGACCGGGGCTTCGCTGTACTTCACCGTGCTGGTGCCGCGGGATCTCACGGACCCGGTAGGTCAGTGGGAACGGGCCAAGGTCGCCGCGTCGGACGCCATCTCGCGGCTCGGCACGATCACGCACCACCACGCGGTGGGCCGCGATCATCAGCCGTGGCTGGAGAACGAGATCGGGTCGATCGGCGTGGACGTGCTGCGGGCCGTGAAGGCCCAGCTGGACCCGACCGGCATCTTGAACCCGGGCAAGCTGGTTTAGCGAACGGCGGGGAGCCTTCGTGCTCGAAGGCTCCCCGCGTGCGGTCGGATCAGCTCAGAACTGGACCAGCATCTTGCCGGTGTTCTCGCCGCGCAGCAGGCCGAGGAAGGCTGCGGGGGCCTTCCGGGCGCCGCCTTCGATGGTGGTCTCGGAGTACTTCAGTTCGCCGGAGGCGATCCAGGCGCCGACTTCCTGGACGAACTGCTGCTGCAGGGCCTTGTGGTCGCCCACGAGCATGCCGCGCAGGGTGAGGCGCTTGGCGAGGATCTGGATCATGTTGCTCGGGCCGGTGGGCTTCTTGTCGGCGTTGTACTGGGAGATGGCGCCGCACATGGTGATTCGGCCGTTGATGTTCAGGGAGTCGATGGCTGCCTCAAGGTGCTCGCCGCCCACGTTGTCGAAGTAGACGTCGATGCCGTTGGGGGCGGCGGCTGCGAGCTGCTCGGAGACCGGGCCGTCCTTGTAGTTGAAGGCGGCGTCGAAGCCCAGTTCCTCGGTGAGGTACTTGACCTTCTCCGGGGAGCCGGCGGAGCCGATGACCCGGGAGGCGCCCTTGAGGCGGGCGATCTGGCCCACGAGCTGGCCCACGGCGCCTGCTGCGCCGGAGACGAAGACGGCGTCGCCCGGCTTGAACTCCGCGGTGGCGAGGAGGCCGGCGTAGGCGGTGAGGCCCGGCATGCCCAGGACGCCCAGGTAGGCGCTCAGCGGGGCGATGGTCGGGTCGACCTTGACGGAGTGCTTGGCGTCCAGGACGGCGTACTCGCGCCAGCCCAGGCCGTGGAGAACGTTGTCGCCCATCGCGAGACCCTCGACACCGGAGCCGACGGCGACGATTTCGCCGACCGCGCCGCCTTCGAGGGGCTGGCCCACCTGGAAGGGCGGTACGTAGGACTTGACGTCGTTCATGCGGCCGCGCATGTACGGGTCGACGCTCATGACGACGTTGCGGACGAGGATCTGGCCCTCGGCCGGGGTTGGGATGTCGACCTCGACGATCTCGAAGTTGTCCTCGGTCGGCCAGCCCGTGGGGCGGGAGGCGAGGCGGACTTCGAGTGCGGTGCTGGTCATGGTCGAACCATCTCCATCCTGGAATTGCGGATCAGTTATCCGGTTCAACAGTGCTCTGTTGAGGAGTGTTCCGGGATGTGAGCTACGCCGCAGGAAGAAGGGTCACGATGTCTCGATAGGCGAAGCCGAGCTTGCGGTAGAGCGCGATGGCCGGGGCGTTGTAGTTCTCCACGAAGAGGGCGCAGGTGCCGTAGAGGGTGAGCAGGGAAGAGGTTACGAACTGGCAGACGCGGTGGCCCAGGCCCTGGCCCGTGTGGGAGGGGTGGACGGCGACGCCCATCATGAAGCCGACGTCGGGTGAGCACCAGGCTTCGGCTGCGGTGGCGACCAGCTGATCGTCCACGCGGACGCCTGCCCAGCGGTGGACGCCGTGTTCGCCCGGCCAGGCCCAGGAGTCCGGGTTGGCCGCGCGGAGCAGGGGTGGGACGTCGTCCAGGTGCGGTAGCCAGGAGACGTCGGGTGGCAGGTCCAACTTGCCTGAGCGGTCCATCCAGCCGAAGGGCTTGTCCTCGACCCACGGGGTGGGCATCAGAGAGGCGACTTCGGCGGCTAAAGGGCGTTCCAGGAGTGGGCGCAACTCGACGCCTCGGCCGTGGGCGGCGAGCAGTGACGCGACGCCCTCCGCCGGGCCGGACAAGACCAGGCGGCGGCGCCGGGTGAGGGACGGGGCGTGGACGGCTACGGCGCCCTTGTGTTCCCAGGCGGCACCTCCCGCCGACAGGGCCTGGGACGCCCAGCGGACCAGCGGGTCGGAGGAGGCGTCCTGGACGTCGGCGGTGGTGCGTAAGCGGCGCACTCAGTCCTTCTGCTTGCGGCGCAACAGGGTTCGCTTGGCGAGCGAGTCCTCCAGGGCCTGGTAGGCGAGGTCCATGGCGCGGTTGTACTCGCCTTGGGGGCGCTGCGGGACCGACTCGTCGGGCTGTGGGGGCGTGACCATCTGGAGCCAGCGTTCGTTCCAGAGCTGTTCGACGGCCTGCTCCCAGTGCAGGGCGGCGCCCATGCGGACGACCCTCTCGCGGTCGCGGACCTCGGCGATCTCCTGCTGGGTGGCCACGATTCGCTTTGCCAGTTCGGCGCAGCGGACCTCGTCCAGCTTGCGCTGGCGGGCGGCGGCGTCCGTGGCGATGGCGATGATCTCCTTGTAGCGCTCAACAGCGGACAACGTCGGCACCTCGATCACCTCCTCGCTCTGGCGCTGCGACGGGACCGACTCGAACATGGTCGTCATCATCGGGTTCATCACGCTTCTCCTGTGTCGAACGGGATGATCACCTGCGGTCGCGAGTGCTCGAACCGGTCGAAGAACAGGCCTCGGCGTGGTCGTGGGGACCAGGCCATGACCTGTTCGGGGCCGAGCGACAGCAGTTCCTTGCCCTGGACGTCGAACGCCACCCAGGCGCCGATGTCGTCGTAGACACCCGGTGGGAGGCTCGCCTTGAGCCTCGTGACGCCGCGCCACCAGCCCAGCACGTGCGTGCGGTTCTCCGGGCCGTGCTTGAGAACCGCGCGCAGGCTGTCCAAACCGGACGATCGCGTTGTCGGATCTTTCTGTTCCAGCAACGTGTGTGCCGCGTCCACGCCGTAGAGCACCAGGTAGTGCGGGCTCGGCGGCGTGTCGGACGTGCCCGTGCTGATCGACTGCAGGCGGGCCGCCGTGCGGTCCAGCAGCTCGCGGATGCCGTCGATGCCGATCACCGAAGCATCATGGCCGTCCGTGCTCAGGCGTTTTGCCAGATGCAACGCGGACGGCATGGCCTCGTCGACCAGGCAGGCCAGGCTGAACGCCGCTTCGACCGGCTCGTGCTGCCTGCCCAGTGACGCGGCCGCTCCGCCGAGCACTGCGGCCGCGTCCTGGACCACGGAGCCGATCACCGCGATGTTGCGGCCCGGGGTGCGGGCGAAACGCACGCGTGCCGCGCTGCCCGCGACGTCGATGACCTGTCCTAGCAGCACGGTAGGTGATGCGTCGCCGGGGCGCAGATCGAGGAAGTCCGGCAGGGCGTCGAGCAGCGGGACCTTGCTGCCGTCGAACAGGCCCGGCGCCTGGCCCGGCTCGCGGCGCCACAGCTCGTTCTGCAGGAAGTCCATGGTGCCCTTGGACGTCGAGTCCGGGACGCGGCAGATCTCGTTGCCCGGCTTGACGCCCGACTCGTGGTTGATCACCGCGTGCCAGCGGGGGAGCTCGACGGCCGCGTCGTTCTGCGGTTCGGCCAGCACGCGGCGGGCCTTTGGCAGGGCGATGCGGACGGTGAACTGCTCGAAGATCGCGGACTTGCCCCAGAAACCCTCGATGCCGGAGACGTCCTGCGAGGACAGCACCAGGTGGATGCCCTGGGAACGGCCGCGCCGGGCGACGTCTTCGAGGAGCTGCGTCGCGGCGGCGGTGACCTGGTCGCGTTCGCCGAAGAGGTACTGGAACTCGTCGATCACCGCGACGATCCGCGGCCACCGGCCGTTCGGGTCCTCGGCGCGGAGGTGTTCGAGCTTCGTGACCTCGTGCTGCTTGGCGGCATCGGCCCGCCGGCGCATCTCGTCGGACAGGAACCGCAGCAGTGCCACGCCGAACTCGCGGTCGGTGTTGACGTTCACGCCGACCAGACGTGCGTGCGGCAGCCACGACGGGTCCTTGCGGCCCGGCGCGAACTGCGCGAACGACACGCCTTCCTTGAAGTCCAGCAGGTACAGCTCCAGCTCGTCCGGCGAGTACCGGGCGCACAACGAACCGAGCATCGCGTAGAGGAAGTTCGTCTTGCCGGACCCCGACGGACCACCGATCAACGCGTGCGGCGAGGTGTCGCCGAGCTGCACGCAGACCGGCTCGCCGTCGTCGAACCCAACGGGCGCAATGACTCCGGCGGCGGAGTTCTCGGTCCACGGGCGTTCCGGCAGCAGGTCGCCGAACGTGCTCATGCGCGTCCGGCGTTCCTCGCGCTTCTCCGCGATGGCCGCGCAGGCCCGCGGCACGAGGGTCCGCGGCAGTGCCGGGTCCAGCGTCACCGTCACGTGCTTGCCGGTCATCGTGCAGAACGCGGTGCCGTCGCCGCGCAACGTCACGGTCTCCACCGGCGAGTTGATCGTGATCGGGATGTCGATGATGAACAGCTGCACACCGCACGCCAAACCGTTGCGCGCCACGCGTTGCAGCTGCTGCTGGTGTTCTTCCTTCAACGCCTTGCGGTTGCCGAACAGCACGGCGATCCGCCACGGTTCGGTGCGCCGGCCCTCACCGCTGACCGAACGCACGGTCAGATGCCCGTCGACCAGAACCTTCGTGTGCACCTGGCGGATGTGCTCGGACAGCTCGTCCAGCAGCTCGTGCAGCCGCGCCGGGTCGTGCACCGTCAGCAAGTTGGCGCGGGTCAACGGGTACAGGCCCGGCAACGACCCGGTCAGCTGGCCCACGTCCCACACGTGGACGTGCACGAGACCCGGCTGGAAGTGCGACAGCACCCGCAGCAACAGGTTCTCCACCAGTGTGTCCGCGAGCTGGCGACTGTCCGAAGTGGACGAGATGTGCAGGTGTGCCTGGTCCAGCAGCGGCACCGCGACCGGGAACGGCTGCGGCTGCGGCGCGGACGTCACCACGCCCGTGCCGATCCGCCACAGCTCCGGCACGCCCTCGCTGCCGTCGTGCGTGCCCGGCGTGCCGAGCCACGACTCGTGCGGCCACGACGCCGGCCCGGCCGCGACCGTGTTCACCAGCGCGGTCAGCCGGTCCGGCCCGGTCTCGGTCCAGTCGTGGAACGACTGCTGCCAGTCGTGCTTGATCTGGGCGAGCCGCTCGTCGAACTGGGCCATCGAGAGCGGTGCCTGGCGGGGGTTGCGCTCGCGCTTCTCGTCGACGACCAGGAACGGGGTCACGTCCTTCAGGGCGACGTCACGCAGGGCCTGGTCGACCCCCATGCCGCGCACCGTGAACTCGAACATGTCCTTCGCGTGCTCGGTGGCGAGCGCCCGGTGCTCGCGCGCCACGGAGCCCAGCGCGGCCGAAACAGCGCGCTGGAACTCCGCGAAGGCTTCCTCGATCCTCCGTCGCCGGTCGTCGCGCCTGCTCATCACAGCTCCACGGTGAGTCGTTGGATGCGCTCGAGGGTTCCCACCATCAGCTCCAGCTGATCGGGGAATCTTTCCTTCGCGCGCACGAACTCCGGTGGAAGCAGCGACTCGTGGTGGTTCTCGCTCGACTCGGCGAGGATCGCGACCGCCTCGTCGAGGCCGGCCTGCGCGGACCGCACACTCCGGTACGACTCACGCAGGATCTCGCTCGCCTGCTCGAGCGCGGCGCGAACCTCGGCGATGGATGCCATCAAAGCCTGCTGTTGATGCCCTCGGCGCCGGAAATGCCCGCCCCGAGGTAGTTCTGCAGCTCACTCACGCCGGAGACGACCTGGGCGAACTGAGCGTTCGTCGTCTCGACGTCCGCCTGCACAGACCCCTGCGTGACCGATGTCAGCAGCTGCTGCGCGTCCTCGGCGAGCTCAGCCGCCTGTTGGAGGGCCGACTGGCTTTGACTCGCCTTGTCGATCGCCTGGGCAATTGCGGCACGGACCTCTTCGATGCTGGCCATGTCGGCTCCCGAACCCTCCCGGAACAGGGCGGTCGTACAACCACCCTCAGTAGAGATTGTGGCGTGATTTTCACAGTTGAGACCGAAGATCGGCTAACTGGGTGGATGCCTGAATCCACTCGAACGGGCCTTGATTTAATGATCAGTTAGGCGCGGCCCTGGCCCCTTGACTACCCGTGTAGCGACACTCACAAAGCCGCTAACACCCTGTCGTTCAAACCTGGCGACCGAGCGGGTGAATCAAGACGGCCTGACGGGTGACTTGTCACGCGGAGTGCCTGCACCAAACGGGTCATCTCCGGCCCACGCCTCCACCAGGACGCGCTCCGCCCCCGGCACGAGTCCGCTGATCAGCTCGGGGTCGTCCAGCACCGTCCAGGCGGTCGGCGGCTCGCACGCCACCCGCGGGGTCGGGAAGCCGTCACCCAGCCCGCGCACGAAGGTGCGCACCGTCCGCGCCAGGGCGGCTGACACGTTGTGAGTGGCCTTCTCCGGGCTCGGCCGCGTGATGACGACGGCCCAGCACCCCGGCTCCTCGTCGGAGCAGTCACGGGCGTCCACGACCTGGCCCCCGGCACGGCTGATGAGCGCTTCGCACGCGGCCAGCGCCTGTTGCTCGTCCGCCGCCTCGACCACCACGGTGATCAGCAGGATGAGGTCATCCACGCCGCGAATGGTGTCAGACGACCCGGCGGACGAACTCCTGCACCCGAGTGACGACCTCCCCGTCGGTCAGCAGCCCGGTGGCGATGTGCTCCTCGAACGCGGCCCCGCGAATCCTGTCGGTTCCCGCCCGAGTGTCCGAAATCGGCACGATCTCGTCGTCGCTCCCGTGCAGCCAGAGCGTCGGCAGGGTGGTCAGCGGCGGGCCGAAGTTGACCTCGTCCATCAGGTCGGCGAGCTCGTCGGACGCGCCGTCCCACATGCCCAGCACCGGTGAGATGAGGATGAGCGCCGACAGGTTGGCGTGCGTCTGGGCGTAACGGACCGCTGCCGGTGCGCCCGTGAAGTGTCCAATGAGGACGACCGGCAGCTCGGACGCCTTCACGGCCGCGTCGATGTTCTCGGTCACCACGGCCGGAACACCGGTGGTGCGCAAGGCAACGGCGATGCGCTCGCCGTGCGGCAGCACGGCGAGCCATCCGGGTGCGCTCATTCAGGAAGCGTAGAACGCGCTGATCTCGATCCGGCCACCCGAACACACGGGGCCGAGCGTCCACGGCACGGTCAGCGGCGCCGTCTCGTCCGGCGGAATCGCCGCGGCCTTCGACGGCTCGGGCTGGCACGGCCCCTCGACGGGTTCGTTGCCCGACGGGACAACGCCCCAGTGCAGGTTCGCGGAGGCCTTCGCACCCGGCGCCAGCGTCAGCGCCTGGGGCCCGGGATCGGCCTTGCGCTCCAGCTTCGTCGGCACCGCGCCGGAACCGTTCTCCAGCTGGAAACCGCTGTAGCCGTTCAACGTGCACGGCGTGGTGCCGGAGTTCTGGACGACGAACTTGCCGTACCGGTTGCCCGCGCCGGCGTCGGTCGGGTCGACCTGGCCCTTCAGCACGGTGGAGTCGCAGCGCTTCACGACCGGTGCGGGGGCGCCCGAGTTGGCCGGTGCCGCGGTGGTGCTGGGAGGCGACGACGGCGTGGACGTCGGCATCGTCTGCGTGCCGTTGTCCGAAGTTCTGTCGCCGCAGGCCGTCACGCCAGCGAGCACCAGCAGTCCGCACACGATCAACCGTCGAGTCATGGGTGCACCTCCTACCACCGAAGGATGTGCCCAAATATCAACTCGGCCACACAACGTGCCGGTAATTCACTCGATGGGTTGGCCGTGGATGCAAGGCCGAACGCGTGTTCGATACGGTCATCCTCGTGAAGCTCGTGGTGCAGGTGAAGCTGCTGCCGACGCCCGTCCAGGCGGCGGCGCTGGCGATGACCCTGCGCGCCTGCAACGCGGCTGCGGAGTACACGTCGCGAGTGGCTTACGAGCGGAACGTGAAATCCCGCAACGAGTTGCAGAAGCTCTGCTACCGCGAGATCAAGGAGCGGTTCGGTCTGTCGGCGCAGCCCGCGGTGAGGGTGGTGAAGAAGGTCGTCGACGCCTACACCGCCTTGCACAGCGGCATCCGCGCGGGGACTCTCGGCGGCGAGAGGTCTCGGCGCCGCGTCAAAGCCGAGTCGAAGCCGATCGCGTTCCGCGCATCGGCGGCGCAGCCGTTCGACGATCGGTGTCTGTCGTGGCGCCACGACGCGAGCACGGTGTCCATCTGGACCGTGGCCGGGCGACTCAAGGACATCAGGTTCGCTGGCTCGGCCGATCAGCTCGCGACGCTGCGTGCCCACCGCCGTGGCGAGTCGGATCTGCTGTTTCGCGATGGCATGTGGTTCCTGATTGCCACCTGTGAGGTGCCCGAGCCGGAAGTGTTCGAGCCCACGGACTGGATCGGCGTGGACCGCGGCATCGTCAACCTGGCTACGACCTCGGATGTGGACAACTTCCAAGGCCGCCGACTGCGCCGCCATCGCCGCTGGCACGCGCGAAAGCGCGCCGAACTCCAAGCCAAACAGACGAAGTCAGCGAACCGCCTGCTCAAGAAGCGGGCACGCAAAGAGGCGCGTCACGCCACCTGTGTCAATCACCGCATCGCAAACGACATTGTGGCTGTTGCCCAACGCACCGGCCGCGGCATCGCCCTCGAGGAACTACGGGGCATCCGCGATCGGGTACGGCTGCACCGGCACCAGCGAGCCACCCAGTCCTCGTGGCCGTTCCATCAGCTCGAACGGCACATCGCCTACAAGGCCCGCCGCGTGGGGGTGCCAGTGCTGTTGGTGGACGCCCGTTACACCTCGCAGACGTGCCCTCGGTGCAAACACACAGCTCGCTCGAATCGTCCCACCAGGGACACGTTCTCCTGTCGTCGGTGCGGTCTCGCTGGACCCGCTGACGTCGTCGCCGCCGTGAACATCCGTGATCGAGCACGGCGCGCGTGGGCACTCGTCAACGTGCCCGTATCGATGGCTGCTTGAGTCACCGGTAGATGCGGCCCGAACACCACAGCCACTGGTGGCCGAGGAACGCGACCTGGCTTGAAGGAACCGGGTGCAAGCCCGGCCCTTCAGGGTTGGGAAGTTGACCGGATCTGGTGGACGTCCCAGCCGTCGGGCAGCTCCGACATGCCCTTCACCGCCGAGGTCCAGATGTAGGTCCACGCGATCCGGCCGTCGGGCAGCACCACGCGCACGCGCCGGTAGTCCTCGCCCTCGTACTCGTCGAGCAACGGCAGCGCCGCCTCGGGAGACTTCAGGCGCAGCACGAACCCGGGCACGCCCAGGCCGGCGCCGGGACGCAGTGCCGGGTAGCCCTGGCCGGTGTCGAACAGCGTGCCGGGCAGGTGGGTCTCCTCGGACTCCACGACGTGCGGTTCCATCAGGTGCCAAGCGCTTGCGCCCGGCTGGAGGGTGCCGTAGACGAACAGCAGCTCGGGCCAGTCGTCGGCGGACGGGTCGCCGAGCACCTCGGTCACGTCCAGTCCGTCCGTCATGGCAGGCCTCTCGCCGAGCGTGAGGGCGTGCCGCTGCGAGACGTCCTCGCAGCGGACCATACGGCCGTTGACGAGCACGGGCATCCGCTTCTTGGAGCCCGCGGTGTAGGCCAGCACGCTGTCGATGACACCGCCGTTGTAGAGCACCACACGGCCCGTGTGCAGGCGTACGAGGCGATAGCGCAGTCCGCGGCCCTCGCAGCGGTCCAGGACGCGCAGCTGCTCGGGTGTGGCGAACCAGACGGAGTGCTCCTCGATGTGACCCGGCTCGGCCGCCAGGGTCGCGGGGCGCTGGCCGTCGCGGGCGCGCATGCCCGCGGCCCAGACAGCAGAAAAGCCCTCGCAGCGGGCGCGAAGCACGACTGCGGGGCCTTCGAGACCGAGCTCCTCGCGGAGCCAGGTCACCTTGCTGGGATTGGCGTTCGAGCCGTAGCCGAGCACCGGCATTCGGGCGGCTAGCGGGGGCTCACCGTGGTTTGCGAGCCATTGGTCCAGATCGATGTTCTCCGGCTCAACTCGCCATCCCGACTCCATCGTGAGGTCCGGTCGCACTGGCCAGCCCGTTTCGTCGACGTGGACGAAACAGTGGTCTGGACGAGTGCCCGGATAGGGCTCCGCCGGATGGCTTTCGTCGGTGAACGGTTGGGCCATTGGTCCATTGTGCCAAAACAAGGGGCCAGATCGCGCCCCCTGATCGTGACCCATCCGATGTTTGGTCCGCAGTTCTAGGGTCCTAGTGAGATCTTTCACTACGCATTCGAGTGAGTAATCCGATGTCTATCTGTCGACACTCCGGCGAGTCTCAGGCGTCGTCGTAGCGTTGCTGCGCCTGGGCGACCTCGGGGTGGTTCGCCTCGATCCAGTGCGCGAGTGCGACGAGGTGGTTCGCGGCGCCCTTGCCGAGCGGCGTCAGGGTGTACTCGACGTGCGGCGGGATGACCGGCTTCACGTCTCGGTGCACGAACCCGTCGCGCTCCAGCGTTCGCAACGTCTGGGTGAGCATCTTCTCGCTGACGAGCTCCAGTTCACGGCGCAGGTCGCTGAACCGCCAAGCCTCGCCGTTCGAGAGCGCCTGGAGCACCCGCACGCCCCATCGGCTTGTGACGTGCTCCATGATCGCCCGCTCGGGACACATCGTGACCTGCATGCTCACCTCCACGTAAGTACCCCACTTCAAAGTGGGTACTTTCCATAGGTTAGCGCTAACCATAACTTCGTGGCTATGACGATCCTCATCACCGGAGCAACCGGCCAGTTCGGCGGAGCAGCCCTCCGCTACGTCCTCGACCGCACGGACGAGCAGGTCATCGTGTCCGTGCGCAGTCCGGAGAAGTTCACCGTCGAAGGCGTCGAGGTCCGTCAGGGCGACTTCGACAAGCCGGAGACGCTCGACTTCCGCGGCGTCGACAAGCTGCTGATCGTGTCCGCCGACGCGCACGACCCCGCCATCCGCATCCAGCAGCACGCCAACGCCATCGCTGCCGCCGAGGAGCACGGCGTGGGCCACATCTTCTACACGAGCGTCACCGACGCCGACACGTCCACGCTCGGTGTCGCCGAGGTGCACAAGGCCGCCGAGGAGGCCATCCGCGCCACCGGCATCACGTTCACGTTCCTGCGCAACGGCATGTACCACGAGAACTACCTGGACTCGCTGGCCCAGGACGTGGTCGCCACCTCCACCAAGGACGGCCGCATCGCGAGCGCCCCGCGTGACGACTTCGCACTGGCCGCTGCTGTCTCTCTGACGACGGACGGCCACGAGAACACCACCTACGAGCTCACCGGCTCGACGAGCTGGTCGTTCCCCGAGGTCGCGGGTGAGAGGTACCGCGACGTCAGCGACGAGGACCTGATCGCCGCGGGCATGCCGCCGTTCGTGGTCGACTTCTTCGTGGCGATCCGCAACGGCGTGCTCGCCGAGGTCCGCCCGGACCTGGAGAAGCTGATCGGCCGCCCGACCCGCCCGATCGCCATCTAGACCGTTGATTCCAAGGGCGCGCCTCCCACACCGTTCATGGATGAGTTGGAAACAACCGGCTAGGTGAACTCAGGGTGCGCCTCAGGATGCGCGTCCCACCACTTGCGGTACTCCGGGTTGCGGTCGAGCACCGACCGGTAGGCGTCGGCGGCGCACGCGAACACCTCGTGCGCCCGCCCCGCCACCGGTGAGTCCCGCCGCGTCGCCACGAAGATGTCCGTCATCAACGGGGTGCCCCGCAGCTTGCGGATCACGATGCCGTCCCCGGTGCGGGACGGCGCCGCCGCGAACGACACCGCACCACTCGCCACCAGGCCGCGCGCCATGCTCGACTCGCCGGTGTGGTGGGTCAGCCTCGGCACGAACCCGGCATCCGAGCACGCCTGGAACATCGTCATCCGGTTGCCCATCATCTGCGCGGTCGGCGTGACCCAGTCGTGGTCGGCGAGCTGGGAGAGGTCGATCTCCTCCTGCTCGGCCAGCGGGTCCTTGTCCGACACCGCGACGAACGCCGGTTCGCTGACCAGCTTGCGCAGCTCGATGCCGGCCAGGTCGCGCGAGGGCATGCCGTCGAAGAACTCGAACAGCGCCACGTGCACCCGGCCCTGCTCCAGCAGGTCCACGATCTCCGCCGACGACTGCCGCACCTCCGCCCGCACGTCGGCGTTGAGCTGCCGCAGCCCCTCGACCAGTGCCGCGAAGTACAGGATCGAGATGCAGCCCAGGTACAACGGGCCGCGCCGGTCCGTCTCTCTCGCGGTGGCCATCAGCTGAGCCATCTCGTCGAGCACGAGTCTGGCCGTGCCCAGCACACGACGGCCCAGGTCCGTTGGGACGCAACCGTTGCGCGTTCGGTCGAACAGCTGTCCGCCGACCAGTCTCTCAACCGTGCGCAGCTGCGCGGACAAGGCGGGTTGGGTCAGTCCGAGCCGCGTGGCGGCCCTGGTCACGCTGCCTTCCTCGGCGATCGTGCGTACCGCGCGGAGGTGGCGGAGCTCCAGCTCGGGCATAAAGACCTTGTATCCCCCTTCTGAATGCGCCGCCACCCGTCGATCGGGTCATAGTGGTCCTCGATCGATCTTCCGGCCCGGCGCTTGCGGCAGCGCAACGGGTCCGGCGCGGGAGGGTGCGCACCCCTCGGTTCGACGCTGCTGCCGCGCACCCTGCGCTCCGCGGCAGTAGCGTCGAACCCATGGCGGTGAAGGACTCTCCCACTGGCTGGGTGAACGAGCACATTCAGAAGTACGTCGAGACCGACGGCGCGGAAGGCCACGAGTGGCGGCCCGGCGTGCACACGCTGCTGCTGACCACCAAGGGGCGCAAGAGCGGCGAGCTGCGCCGCACCGCGCTGATCTACCAGCGCGAGGGCGACAACTACGTGGTGGTCGCTTCGCAGGGCGGCAAGCCCCAGCACCCGTCCTGGTACCTGAACCTGGCGGAAGATCCCGTGGTGGACGTGCAGGTCGCCGCGGACAAGTTCCAGGCGCGCGCTCGCACGGCCGGACCCGAGGAGCGGGACCGGCTGTGGAAGCTGATGAACGAGGTCTGGCCGGACTACACCGAGTACCAGAAGAAGACCGACCGCGAGATTCCCGTTGTCGTGCTGGAGCCGGTCAAGGGATGACCACGGCCGCGCCCGTCACGGTTACTCGGCGGTCTTCGCGCGTGGCGTCGACCTCCAGCCGTGACGGGCGGCCCATGTCCTCGCCCTGGCTGATGACGAACCGTTGCGGCCCTTCGAGATCGCGTAGATGACCACCGAACGCGGCGGCGGCAGCTCCCGTCGCCGCGTCCTCCACCACACCACCGACCGGGAACGGGTCGCGGGCGTGCACGAGGTCTTCCGACTCACGCCAGAACAGGTGCACGGTCGTCAGGTCGTGCGCCAGCATCAGGTCGCGCAACGCGTTGAAGTCGTAGTCGAGGTCGGCGAGCTCTTCGCGGGACTTCAGCGGGACCAGCAGGTGCCGGGCGCCACCGAAGCCGACGTGCACCGGACCGGCGGTCTCCTCGTACCCCAACGCTTCCAGCGCCTGGCGCACGAGCTCGGGGTCTGCTTCGGACGTGCTGGTCGGCACACTGGTGAGCGACGCCGTGCCGCCGTTGGTCTCGATGGTGATCTCTCCGGCGCGGGTGTGGAACGTCAGCGGGCCGTCGCCGATCCGTTCCGCCAGTGCGACCGAGGTGGCGATGGTCGCGTGGCCGCAGAACGGCACCTCCGCCTTGGGGCTGAAGTACCGGACGTCGAACTCGCGCCCTCCCCGCGGCAGCACGAACGCCGTCTCCGAGTAGCCGACCTTCGCGGCGATGACGAGCATCTCCTCGTCGGAGAGCCCAGTCGCGTCCAGCACGACCCCGGCCGGGTTGCCGCCGGCCGGGTCCTCCGTGAACGCGCTGTACCGCAGAACGCCGTGATCGGTCATACCCTCTCCCAACGCACAGCCGTGCTGAAGCCGTCCGAACACGATCTTGCTGGTGACGTACCGCAGCCCGGCTTTCTCGAGCACGCGCCCGGACGCGACGTTCTCCGCCTGGTACCCGGCGAACACGCGAGGCCTCCTGGCGAGCGCCCGGTCGCGCAGCTCGGCAGCGATCCTGGTGGCGAGCCCGCGACCCCAGTGGTCCGGGTCGACCCAGTAGCCGATCTCGATCTCGTCCGGACCGCGGTGGGCCAGTTGTGCCAGTCCGACGACGATCCCGTCCTCGACGACGAGGTGCAGGCCGAAGCCGTGCGCTTCCCAGTGCTGCAACGCCTGCTCGTGCCGTTCGGCCACGTACTCCGGCGTCCAGGGCTTCCCGTCGGCGACGTACGTGATCATTCGAGGGTCGGTCGCCCATCGCAGCATGTGCTCGAAGTGGTCGTCGCTCCACGGCACGAATTCCATGGGGCCAATCCTGCCTCAGCGCAGCTGCGGAAGAAGCCCTTCACAGGTGCGCACGACGATCTGGGCTGCTTTGCGCTGGTCGTGCGGGGCGTGCACGTCGGCAGCCTGCGCCTGCCACCGGACCAGCGCGTCGAGCAGCACCTCCCGTTGCTCGCGCGTGTCGGCTTCGTAGTCGAAACCCAGGCGGGCCAACGGGTTCGTGCCCTCCCCGCCGATCAGCCGCAACGCTTCGGCCTGCAGGTCGCCCGGCAGTTTCGTGCGCCCGGACTGCAACGCGGCCACGAGGCGCAGCTCGCGGAAGTCGTGCGCGGAGGCGACGACCCGTTCGAGATCGGCCATCAGCTTGCGGGCGTTCTGCCGCGGCTCCATCCGGAACAGCACGTCGAGCGCCAGCAACGCCGAGCGCGCCTTGAGGATCTCGCGGCGTTCGGTGAAGTGGACGGCGATCGAGTCGCGCAGCTCGCCGAGCCCGCTGCGCTGCACCAGCTGGCCGGTCAGCTTGACCTGGGTGTCGAAGCCCTGCCGGATCAACGCCGTGATCAGCCGGACGCCGAAGATCCCGAACCGCTCCAGCAACGCCAGTCGCACTGCCGGTTCCATTCGCAACGGGAACTGCTCGCCGGCGAACCGGTCGGCGGACAGCAGGTTGTCCTCAAGTTCCTCGCGGCCCAAGGACGAGAGCGTGCGCAGTGCCGCGAACTCGTCCTCCCGCAACGTCTTCGCGGCCACCGCCAGCAGCCCGGCGACCGACACCACGTTCTGGCACAACGGTTGCACCGCCACGTCCTTGCGGTAGCGGCGGGCGATCTGCTTGGCCGACGACAGCGCGTCGATCCGCCCGGCACCGATCTCGTCGGCACGGGCGAGCACCGCGACGGTGTGGATCGCGGCGGTGCGGGCGATCGGGTGGTCGTTGGCCGCCTGCAGGTACTTCAGGTCGTCGTCCTGGACGTGCCGCATCAGGTACAGCAACGCGTCCGCCTCGCCGAGCACCTGCTCGGGCGAGGCCTCGGACGGCGTGTCGATCAGCACGACGTCCCGCAAGGTCCGCGCGGGCCACTCGACGACGACTCGGTCGGCCCGGTCGATCTGGCCGATCTCCACGTGGTGGCGGTGTCCCCGCCTGCCCACCGCGACCTCGTGCGGACGGCCGGGCCCGGAGAAGACGTGCGCCCGCGGCTCGGTGCCACCGCGGTACCAGGTGAAGGAGCTGAGCGGCACGAACTCGTCGCCGATCAGCGCGTTGACCACAGTGGACTTGCCGATGCGGGATCGACCGGCCACCGCGATCCGCACGGGTTCGGTGTAGCGCTCCAGGTGGGTGCGCAGCCAGCCGGTGGCGCGCGGGCTGTCGCGGTACACGGCCAGTGCTTCCTGCAGCATCGACCAGACGACGCGGTCCAAGGTCACGCGGTGAGCTCCATCGCGGGACCCCCGAGCGTCTGGACCCGCTTGTAGAGCGTGATCAGCTTGTCCAGTTCCTTGCGGCCTTCGCGCAGCCGGCGTTCGCGCTCGGTCTGGTCGTCCTGCACCGCGCGCTTGGCGCTGCGGGCCGACTCCAGCAACGTCTCCTGCAGCTCCTCGGCGAGCGTGCTGAAGTGGTTGCGCAGCGAGCGCTGGATGTGGCGGCCGGAGTCGCGGACGTCCTTGGAGAACTTCACGAAGAAGTCGTCGACGTGCCGTTGCGCGGCGGCCTTGGCGGCGGCCTGACGACGCTTCAGCCGTTGGTCGCTTTCGTCCAAAATGGACTTTCCGCCGAACAGCGCACCGGCGCCGAGCGAGATCACGTTGATCAGCGGCAGGCCGGCGAGCGAGGTGACCAGGCCGAACATCAGCACGCCGCCGTAGGAGCCGCGCAGACCGGTGAAGAGCTTCTGCGGGATGGAGAACGGCTCGATCTTCGGCTTCTCCAGCTTGCTCGCGGGTTCGAGCAGGTCGTCGGGCAGCACCGAACCGGGGATCAGGTCCTCGCGATAGACCGGGAAGTTCTTGGCGACCTTGGCGGCGACCCACTCCGCGCGTTCCATCAGCCAGGCGAAGTTCGTGGTGGCGGCCTCGTTGAGGTTGTCCTCCAGCCACTGCTCGAACTTGTCCCAGCCGATCGCGGGGTCGGCCTCGTCGTAGGTCCGGTCGACCTCGCGCAGGATCTTGCGGGTGCGGTCGCGCAGGTCGTACTCGACGTCGGAGATCAGGTCGGCCATCTCGTCGTTGAGCACGTTCTGCCAACGGGCGGACCGGCGGCGCAGCTCGTCGACGCGCCGCTGGGCTTCCTGCAGCGTCGAGATCGTGGCGACGGTGTGGGACGAGTCGTGTGCGGTCAGCTCCTCGCGCAGCGGCGTGACGAGCTGGGCGAGCGCGCTCGACGCGACGACGGCGACGGCGCGGCGGGCCAGGAGGTCCGCTGACGCGACGATGTCGCGCTGCACGCACGCCAGCAGTTCCGGGAAGCCGGACTCGGTGTTGAGCCGCTGGTCGCCGGTCTTGGCCGCGCGCAGCCGGAGCGCGCTCGACACCGGGATGAGCTTGGCCGGGACGCCGGCGCGGGCGAGCAACGCCTTGTTGCGCTCCACGACGCTGCGCCAGCTCGGCACGAGGTCGATCTTGGTGACGACCACGGTGACGTTGGGGCACGCCTCCATGACCTTCTTGAGCAGCGTCATCTCCGCCGAGGTCAGCTCGCCGGTGGCGTCGGAGACCAGCAGCACGGCGTCGGCCTGCATCAGCGTCGCGAACGTGCTGGCGGTGTGAGCGGAGCGGGTGTCACCCACTCCGGGGGTGTCGATCAGGACCAGACCGCTGTCGAGCAGCGCGCGCGGAATGCCGATCTCGGCGCGCACGACGTGCTGCGCGGCGGCCTGCTTCGTGACCTGCTCGATCGGCACCGCGATGCGCTCGGTGGGGGTGTGGAAGATCGATCCGCGAGCGGACGCGTTGCGGACCAGCGCAGCCGACGGGGTGTCGGCGTGCTGGACGAAGGTCGGCACAGTCGTCGTGATGTCGTCGCCCACCGCGCACACAGGTGCGTTGAGCAACGCGTTGACGAGCTGGCTCTTGCCTTGTTTGGACTCGCCGACGACGAGAACGCGCAACTTGGGGTCGAGTTGCTGAGCCCGCTTCTCCCGCAGCCGGGCCTCCAGATCGGGCCTCCGGTGCGTGACGCAGGCCCCGATCGTCTCGTCGAGCACGTCGAGCCAGGGCGGTGCCATCACCTGACTCATAGTGCCGTGTTCACCCCCTTGGGTGAAAGCCTCGAACGCAAGACCGGTTCCGTTCGGGTGAGACCGGGCTGCTCGGAGAGGCGGTGACGTTGCTCACCGCGCGGGCCGATGATCGTGGCTTTAATGGCGTTTTACCTGCCAAGACGACGAACCGGCCCTGTCCGGATGAGACAGGGCCGGTCCGCGTTGGGGAGGGTGGATCAGCCGAGCAGGCCGTGCAGGTCCAGACCGTCGTTGACGACGGGCAGGTCGTGTGCGACGTGGGTGACGTTGCCGAGCACGTTGCCGACGCCCGCGTGGTCGACCAGGCCGGTCGCGGAACCCGTGAGGCCCGTCGCGGTGTCGACGACACCGGACGCGGTGTGCTCGACGGTGCTCACGGTGTCGGTGGAGTGCGCGACGAGCTTGCCGCCGGACAGGTCGTCCAGGCCCGAGACGTTGAGGACGCCGAGGTTGGCGTCGCCGCCACCGAGCACGCCCAGCGCGTCGTGGCCGAGGCCCGTCACGCCGGTCAGGTTGCCGAGGACGCCGTCCACACCGGGAACGGCGTGGGTGACGGTGCCCAGCGTGCCGTCGACGGTGCCGGTCGCGGTGTCGGCGACGTCGAGCGCGCTGCCGGTGACCGGGGACGCGGTCTGGTCGAGGACCGAGGTCACGTCGCCGACGACGGAGAAGTCGCCGCCGAGGCCGAGGCCCGCGTTGGTGAACTCACCCAGGGCCGTGTTGGCGGCCCAGAGGTGCAGGCTGCTCTCGTCGGCCGCGAGCACGGTGCCGGTCGAGGCGTTCAGGTCGCTGAGGTTCACACCCGACGAGGTCAGCTGAGACGCGACCGCCTGCAGCTGGCTGATGGCACCGAGCGGACCCTCGGCGAGCAGGTCGTCGGTCGGCAGGATCAGGTCGATGCCGTCGACGGCGGGCAGGCCGTCCACCGCGGGGACCAGGTCCAGCACCAGCGGAATGACTTCCTGCACGTCGACAGCGGTGATGTCGGCCAGGCCAGCCTGCTCCAGAGTGCCCTGGGCGTCGTTCGCGAACGCGGTCTTGAGGGCCGGGTCGCTGAGGAGGTTGAGCACGAAGTCGTGGAGCGTGCTGGACTCGATCATCAGAGGAACTCTCCTGTTGAAGCACGTATCAATTGGTGTGCCGAAAAGCTATGAGAGCGGGGCCACCCCCAACATCGGGGATCACTCCCAGTAGATCCCCGTTCCCCGAAGGGGTGACGCTCGTTGACCCCCTAGGGGATTAGGGGCAGCGCTTGAGCGCCTCTTGTTCACCCGTGTAGGTACTGGTCGCTGCTGCGAACAGGTGAGGAAGAGACTTGGCGTACGTACTCGGAGTCGATGTCGGGACCACCCGCACGACTGCTGCCGTGTGCCGTCTCGACGGTGCCCGGGATGCCGAGATCGCCCTGGTGGTGCCGTCGTTTCTGCAGCTCACGGACGCCGGCACGTTCTCTGTCGGCGAGTTCGGCGTGGCCGGTTGGACGGCCACCGGTTTTCTGCGCAGAGTCGGTGACGCGGTGCCGTTCTCGCTGGGCCCGGAGACGTGCCCGGCGGAGGAGCTCGCCGCGTTGCTGATCATGTGGGTCATCGGCGAAGTGGTCGCCCGAGAGGGTGAACAGCCCCGTCACGTGGCCGTCAGTCACCCGGCCGGGTGGGGCCCCTATCGCCGTGGCCAGCTCTACGGCGCGTTGCGGGCCGTCGGGGTCCACGACGTGACGCTCGTGCCGGAACCGTTGGCGGCCGCGGAGAACCACGCCGTGCGCGCTCGTGTGGTGCCGGACACGTCGTTGGCGGTGTTCTCGCTGGGCAGCCACGCTTTCTCCGCATCGGTCGTCCGTCGGTCGCAGTCGCGGACGTTCGAGCTGGTCAACCACGTCGAGGGCATCGATCACCAGACCGGCGGCGACTTCGACGACGTGCTCGGCGCGCTGGTGCGCGGCCGTCTCGGCAAGGACGGCGTCGTGTCGGCCGCCGAGTGCGAGGCGGCGAAGCGTGCGTTCGGCCCGTCGGTGGTCGTCGGCGGTGTCGAGATCACCCGCGACGAGTTCGTCGAGGAGATCCGGCCGTCCGTGGACCACCTGGTCTGCACCTTCGTGCGCGCGGTCGGCGCGGTTCAGCCGGACGCGGTGCTGCTGGTCGGCGGTGGCTGCCGGATGCAGGTGATCGGCGACTCGCTGTCCGCCGCGGTCGACTGCCGCGTGCTGGCCGAGGCCGCGCCGGAACACTCGGTGGCGAAGGGCGCCGCCGTCGCCGCGCGGCTGGTCGTGGTGGGCCCCGAAGCCGAACCGGAAGCGTTCGAGACCTCCGTTCTGGTGCACACCCGCGAGGCGTTGCTGCGGTTCCCGGTCGGCGAGATCACCCGTCCCGATGACGAGGAGTTCACCGCGCCGCCGCCCCGCCCGCCGGTGGACGTCCCCCCGCTGGAACTGCCCCCGCGCCGGGTGAAGCGCATGGCGAGCGCACTGAATCCGGTCGGCAGGCGCTCCAGTTCGCGCTCTGAGAAGTCCGACAAATACGACGACGATGAGGACGGCCGTTGAGCGTGACCACGCGAGCCAGGTTGGTGCTGGACGCTTCCGTGCGAGGTGTCCTCGACCGGATCAACGACGCTGCCGAGGGCTCCCGCCTGCGCGTTGTCGTTGTGGCGCCTGGTGGTTACGGCAAGACAGCGTTGCTGGACGAGATCACCAACTCGGCTGTGCGCGTGGTCGACGACGCTCATCTGCTCGACGACGCCGCTCTTCGCGCCTTGGCCGCTGAGCCGTTGCTGGTGGTGGCGTATCGGCCTTGGCCGCGCCGTGCTCTTCTGGCTGAGCTGACGCGCGGTGCCGTTGTCGTGCCGCTGGCGCCCTTTTCGCGTGAGCAGGTCCGGGAGTTGCTGCACGCGCCGAAGCCTGTCGTGGACTTCGTGTTCGCGCAGACCGGTGGTGTGCCCGGGTTGGTCACCGCTCTTGGTGCTGTGTCCGAGGTTTCCGCCGAGGTGCTGAGCGGGTTCCGGTCCGAGCTCGACTGGCTGGATCCGGATCTGCAGAAGTTCCTGCTGGCTGCCGAGGCCGGCGCGGCTCAGCGGTTGGATCTCTTGTCAGCGTTGCTGGACAAGGACTTCGACGAGGTCAGTGACATCATCGAGGCTGCTCGGGCCACCGGGATGCTGGCCGAGGACGGCACTCTGCTGCCGTTGGCGCATCGGGCCGTCGGGGCCTTGACCCGTGCTGAGCGGCGGATCGCGGTCCGGCAGAAGCTGGCGCAGCTGCAGCTCGAACGCGGCGGGCCGGTGCTGGAACTGGTGCGGCCGTTGCTGGACACCGGAATCGGTGGGCCGGTGTTCGCGGCTGCCGCCCGTGAGGCGCTGTCGTCGGATCCTGCTCTGGCAGCGCGGCTGTTCAAGGCTTCTACCGGCGGAGGGGCGGCTTCGCCTGAGACCGCTGCCGCCTGGGCCACCGCTTCGGCGATGGCCGGGGATCTCGACTCAGCTCTGCGGCTGGCCGATCAGGTGATCAGCGCTTCCGACACGCCTCATCGGCGCACGGCTGCCGAGGTCGCGGCGGTGGCGTTGGCGCACCGCGGGCAGTTGGCTCGGAGCACCGAGTTGTTCCGGTGGGCCGCGACGCCGTATGCGGCCGCGTTCGCCGGGATCGGGCTGATCGGCACCGGGCACCGGTTCGAGGAGACGCCGCCGCAGCCGCCGACGATGCTCGGCGGGGCTGCTTCCCTGATGCTGCAAGGAGTCCGGCAGTCGGTTTCCGGAGCCGAGACCGCCGCGCTGTCGACGCTGGTACGGGCCTCCTCCATGCTCGAACCCGCCGGCGGCGCGGTGCTGCTGCCGGATTCGCCGGCTGCTCTGGCCGCGCTGGTCGCGGTGCACTGCGGTGAGCCGAACGTGGCCGAGTCCGTGCTGGACCGGGCCGTCGAGTGCTCGACCGGTGGTGTGCTGATGTCGGTGCGGCACCGGTTGTTGCAGTCGTGGATGCACATGCTGCGCGGGAACCTGGCGGTGGCCAGGGAAGGGCTGATGGCCGTGCGCGGGGCGTTCGAGCCTCGTGACTGGATCTTTGCGGTGGCGCTTGAGGTCGGGGTGGCTCGGCGAAACAGTGATCTGGCTACGTTGCGACGGACGTGGGAGCAGGCTTGTGAGGCTGTGCTCCGGCATCCGGTGGATCTCTTTTCGTTGTTGCCGTTGGGGGAGTTCGCTGCGGCTGCGGCTCGGTTGAGGGATCAGGAGCGGCTGGCGCCGCACCTGGCGCAGGCGCAGGCTCTGTTGCGCGGGCTGGGGAATCCGCCGTTGTGGACGACGCAGCTGCATTGGGGGCTGCTGCACGCGGCGATCATCGATGAGGATTCTGCCGCGGCTGAGGAGCATGCTGCCGCGTTGGCGGTCAACCGGGAGTACTCGCGGTACTGCGCGATCTTGTCGGCTGCGGCTGAGTGCTGGCTGGATGTGGTCGCCGGGAAGGTTGATCCGGATCGGGTCGAGGAAGCTGCCCGGAGTTTGCACGCCGTGGGGCTTTGGTGGGACGCGGCTCGGTTGGCTGGGCAGGCTGCGATCCGGACTTCTGATCGGCAGGCGATGGTTCGGTTGCTGGACTGCGCCCGGTTGTTGCAGGGGAGGGCCGTTTCCTCGCGGCGGCCTGGTGCCGGCGACTCGGAATCCGCTGTTGTGGCTGAGGATGCCGGGAAGTTGAGCGAGCGGGAGAGGGAGGTCGCCCGGCTGGTTCTGGAGGGAATGACCTATCGGCAGGTCGGGGACCGGTTGTTCATCTCGGCCAAGACTGTTGAGCACCACATGGCTCGGATGAGGCAGAGGTTGGGGAGTACTTCTCGGTCGGATTTGCTGGCTCAGTTGCGGCATATCGTCGGGTCTTAGAGGTCGGGGCCGCCTTCGGCGGGCGGGATGGCGTCTGCAAGTACCGCCAACACATGATCGAAACGCCGGTAACCACCACCAACTTGCCGGTGCTGCTGCTCCACCGCCGTGCGTTCTCCGTTTGGCGCTGTTTGGGGGCCGGTGGGCGCACGTGGGGGTTGGGGTGGGGGCGTGCGTGACAAAATTGGTCCGATCGAGCGAGTCGAGGTCGTCACGCTGCGAGATCTCGGTACGCCCGTTGGGGCGAAGAGGGTCGCGTATGAGGTCGTTGTGCTTTGCTGGCGGTAGGCTTCCGCACCGTTGCTCGCCGAGCAGGTCAGGTGGATGATTTGCCGAGCCAGGACGACGCGAGATCGTCACGCCCGCTGGGACGTGACGAGCTGGCGCGCGACTGGGCTGTCAAGGTCAGCCGGACTGCGTACATTCCGTTGTCGGCGGCGAAGCTCACCGAAGAGTTGCACGAGCTGCTGAACGTCGTGGCTGAGGCGTTGGCGCAGGATCCTGACGTTGCCTCCCAGGTTGGTGTTCGCCTGGTCGAGATGCATTGTGTCGGGGCGGAGAGCCTGCGGAAGTCGGTTGAGGTGCTGGCTGTGTTCGTCGCGCAGGAAGGCGCCGACGCGCTGACCGCGGCGCTGGTCATCGGGGCTGTGTCCGCTGCGTACACGGGGGCCATTCAGTCGTTCGTGCTGGAGCAGCAGGAGAGTGTCAGCCAGGCGTTGCTCAGGGCCAACAGGGTTGTGCAGCTGGACTTGCAGGCCAGTGAAGAGCGGTTCGAGGACATCTTCGCGCACTCCTCGACCGGCATTGCGATGGTCAGTCTCGACGGGGAGCTGGAGCGGGCCAACGAGGCGTTGTGCAACATCCTGAGGCGCGAGGACGTTGCCGGGATGACGTTGACGGATCTGGTCGCGCCGGCGGATCTGCCGTTGATCAACGATGCGTTGGCAGGCCTCAGGTTCGGCCGGATGCGGCGGGTCGAGGAGCGGCCCCGGTTGATCGACCGGGACGGGGAGCACTTCCGGGTGTTGCTCGCGGCGACGGTGCAGAAGGACGCGGAGGACAACCCGAAGCACTTCGTGGTGATGATCGATGACGACAGCCAGCTGACGTTGCTGGGTGGGCGGTTGCAGTACCAGTCGCTGCACGATGCGTTGACCGGGTTGCCGAACCGGCAGTATCTGACGACGAGGTTGGAGTCGTTGCTGCACAGCGACATCGAGCACGGGGTGACGCTGTACCACCTGGATCTGGACGCCTTCGCGGTGATCACGGACGGGCTGGGGCGGGAGATCGGCGACAAGGTGCTGAAGCTGGTGGCGGAGCGGTTGAGCTCTGTCTTCTCCGGCGAGAAGGCGATGGTGGCGCGGCTCGAGGGGGACGAGTTCGCGGTGCTCGTGGAGAACGGGGCCGAGACGCCGGACGTGGATTCCACGATTCGGACCATTGAGCATGAACTGGCCGAACCGGTCTACTTCGGTGAACACGGGATCGCGGTGTCGGCGAGCATCGGAGTGCTGCCGCGGTTGCATCCTGGAGGGCATCCCGCCGAGGTGTTGCGGGCGTCGGACATGACGTTGCGCAGGGCGAAGCGGAGTGGGCGCCGGCAGTGGGGGCTGCACGACGCGACGCAGGACAAGCGGGAGCAGGAAGAGTTCGCGCTGGCCGCGGTGATGCCGGGGGCGTGGGAGAACGGCGAGATCGAGGTCGTGTTCAACCCCGTGATGAAGCTCGACGGGGCGGCACGGGTGTGCGTCGAGGCCGAGCTGAACTGGCGGCATCGGGATGTCGGGCTGATCGCGCACGAGAAGTGCGTGTCGATGGCCGAGCACACCGGGTTGATGTTGCCGTTGGGCGAGTGGATGTTGCGCCGGGCTGCCGAGGCGGCCTGTGTGCACGACGAGATTCTCGCGGTGTGCCTGACCGAGAGCATGGCCAACAGTCCGGACCTGGTGCGGGACGTGCGGCGGGTGCTGGCGGACACCGGGTTGCCCGCCGCGCGGTTGCTGCTCGGGTTCCCGGTGCACGTGCTGGCGTCCGAGGACAGTGAGGCCGCCGACAACCTGGATCTGTTGTCGGACATGGGGATTCACATCGGCGCGCGCGACTTCAAGGGGTCGACGGCCGAGATCGAGCTGGTGCGGGCGCTCGGCGTGAAGGCCGTGCGGATCAAGGGGCGTTGCCAGAAGCCCGATGAACTGGTGTCGCACGTGCTCAGCGACCTCGTCGGGTTCGTGCACGAGGCCGGTGGGCTCGTCGTGATCGACGCGATCGAGGACGCTGAGCAGCGGGACTGGTGGAATGAGCTCGGCGCCGACGCCGGGGTCGGGCCGGTGTTCTGCGTGGAGCCGACTACTGAGTGGCCCGACGCGGGCTGAGGTGCACGAGGATCAGCGCGAAGCCCGCGATGGTCACCATGCGCAGGGCGGCGGTGATGCCGTTCCAGTCCTTCGACTGCCACATGGCGAACCACTCGCCGCCCACGGTGATGAAGCCGCCGAGGAACAGGGCCACGATCATCAGCAGGCCGGCGGACGCGAACTTGCGCGCGCTGTCCTCCCGGTCGCGGAGGTAGGCGATCGTGCCCGCGGTCAGCAGGACCGCCGAGATCGCCTCCCAGACGATGATCGCGACGTAGACGATCGTGACCGCGGCGGGGCTGGTGATGGCCCGCCACTTCAGCTCTTTGCCGAACGTGGTGTCCATCGAGAGGACGTGCTTCACGAACGCTTCGTTCGTGCCGTAGTCCGTGACGTTGCCGAGCACCACGAGAAGCATGTTGAGAGCGATGAACCCGACGGTCACCGCCACAACCGCGCGCAAGCTGCCGACCCGAGCAAGTAGACGCATGGCGCGGACAGTAACCGATGAGGTGCTGGCAGTGAGCCGGGTTGCGCCTTCTCCCATCGGGTGGGCGGTCAGCAGGGGGCCTGGAAGTCGACCTGTGGGAGGCGGGCCTGCCACAGCTCCTCGGTGAGGACCCCGCGCGTGGTCGCGCAGATGCGGTCCTCCTCGTGCTTGGTGTCGAGGTCCCACAGGCGCAGCACTCCGTCACCGGACCCGGTCACCAGCACCCGGCTGTGAGGTCTGAAGTGGACGCTCAGCTCCTGGCCCGAAGCGAGCGACATCTGCTGGCCCAGAGGAGCCGCCTCGGCGGGGTTGCTGATGTCCCAAAGCCGGAACGTCTTGTCCGAGCTGCCGCTCGCGAGCGTCTTCCCGTCCGGTGTCACGGCGAGGATGCTGACCTGCTGCGTGTGTCCGGTGAGCACGCTGAGCGCGACCGGCTTCTCCCTGTCGCGCACGTCGAAGAGCCGGATCGCCTTGTCGACGCCTCCGGTGATCAGCGTGCGGCCGTCCGGCGTGAACACGACGCGCTGCACGGGTTCGTGGTGATCCGTCACCGGCTGGCCGAGCAGCCGCGGCTTCGTCGGGTCGGTCACGTCCCACAGCCGGAACGTGCGGTCGCTGCTCGCCGTGACCAGCGTCTTGCCGTCCGGGCTGAACGTCATGTCGTTGACGTAACCGTCGTGCCCGGTCAGCGGTTCGCCCAGCCGGACGGGATGAGCCGGGTCGGCGATGTTCCACAGTTGCACGGACTTGTCGTCGTTGCCGGTCGCCAGAACCTTGCCGTCCGGCGTGAAAGCCATCGGGTACGCGAACCGGGTGGCCAGCGGAATCGGCTGGCCGAGCGGGACGACGTGCGCTGGATCGCTGGAGTCCCACAGGCGCAGCGCGTTGGCGTTCGAGATGGTGGCGAGGATCTTGCCGTCGGGCCCGAGCTTCGGTTTGGTGAGCCCGCGTTCCGCCCCGACCGCCACCGAGCCGACCGGCTTGGGCGCGGTGGGATCCGTGGTGTCCCACAGCCGCGCGGTCTTGGCACCTGAACCCGTCACGAGGAGCTTGCCGTCCCCGCTGAACGTCGGGCCCTGCACGTCCGAAGGGGCGAGCAGCACCATGTTCTGCGGCAACGACCACAACCGCACCGAGTTCTCGCCGGCACCGGTGGCGAGGGTGCGGCCGTCCGGGGAGAAACCGACAGCGAACACGCCGCCGCTGGGAGCCGCCAGCGGCTTGCCGATCTGGCTCACCGACGCCGGGTCGCTGAGGTTCCACAACCGCGCGGTGCCGTCGGATGCGCCGGAGGCCAGTATCAGCCCGTCGGGGCTGAACTTCACCGACCACACGCCGGCGGTGTGGCCGACCAGCGCGTCTCCGATCGGCTCCTGCGTCTTCGGGTCCCACAACCGGACCGTGCTGTCGTCGCTGCCGGACGCGAGCAGCTTGCCGCCCGGGCTGAACGCCACCGAGTGCAGACCGTCGGTGTGGCCCGTCATCGGCTTTCCGATCACGGCCCTGGTGGCGACGTCCCACAGCCGGATCGTCCGGTCGTCACCGCTGGTGGCGAGCTTCGTGCCGTCAGGGCTGAAGGCGAGGGTCCGCACCGCCGCGGTGTGGCCGCGCAGTGGTTCGCCGAGCGGTTGAGGGTTCGCGGGATCGCTGACGTTCCACAGCCGTGCGGTCCTGTCCTCGTTCGCCGCGGCGAGGGTCTTGCCGTCGGGGCTGAACTCGAGCAGGTAGCTGGTGCCGTTGCCGGTCTCGAGGGTCTTGAGATGCTTGGGGTTGGCCCGGTCGGTGATGTCCCACAGGCGGATCGTCTTGTCGTTGCCGGTGGTGGCGAGCACCTTGTCGTCGGGGGAGAACACCGCCGAGGTGAGCCAGTCGGTGTGACCGGTGATCACGGCGAGCGGCTTCGGGTTCGAGCGGTCCCGCACGTCCCACAGGCGCGCTGTGCGGTCGTAGCTCGCCGTCGCGAGGACCGTGCCGTCCTTGGTGAAGGACGTGAGGTACACGGCTCCGGTGTGCCCGGCGAGCGGAACGGCGAGCGGTGTCTGCTGGGTGGTGAGCAGCTTGGAGGCCACGTCCTGGTCGTCCGGACGCATCCGGCGCGCGGCGAGCAACAACTGCGCGGCCACCGACGGATCGGTGTCGGTGAGCCGGTCCGACTCGGCCACGACCTGGCGGAACACCGCGTCGTCGCGTTGCCGCACGGCGATCACCGCGGCCGTGGCGGCGATCAGCGCGAACACCACCACGAGCGAGATGGCGCTGCGGCGCAGCCATTGGCTCTTGCGGTGCTGGCGTTCCGAGGCGTCGACGAACTCCTTCGACAGCGCGGTGACCTGCTGTCGAGCGCCCTCCAGCCGGGCGCCGCGGTAGAGCAGTGACGAGTCGCGCTCGCTGGAGGCCCACGTCGCCGCGTCCTCCTCGAGCCGCTGGCGCATCAGGTTGCCGGCGCGGTCCTCGTCGATCCAGCTGCGCAACCGGGGCCACGCGTGCAGCAACGCCTCGTGCGTGATTTCGACGCTGCCCGCGTCCATGGTGATCAGCCGGGCGCGGGTGAGCACCTCCAGCGCTCGTTCCGTCGCGGTGAGGTTCGTGGCGGCTTCGAGCAGGCTGTGCCGGCTGGAGCGGCGGCGGGTGTCCTGGGTGTCGTCGCCCACCCTGACCAGGCGCAGGAGCAGCTGTTTCGCGGCCGCTCGGGCCGGTTCGTCGAGGTCGGCCCAGGCGCGTTCGGCCGTGGTGGCGACGGCGCCCTGGATGCCGCCCGCCGCCCGGTAGCCGGCGATGGTGAGCCTGCCCGCCTGCCTGCGCTGCCACGTGACCAGCAGGGCGTGGCTGAGCAGCGGGAGCGCACCCGCGTCGTAGGCGTCCTTGCCGCGGCGGTTGTGCGCGCCGAGGTCGCGCAGCAGGAGGTCGACCAGGCCCGGTTCGAGCTGCAGGCCGGCGGCCTTGGCCGGGTTCGTCACGGCGTCGCGCACCTCGGCGGAGGACATCGCGCCGAGCACCATCTGGCGGTTCTGCAGGGCCTCCGCCAGCTCGGGGAAGTCGAGGCAGCGGGCGTAGAAGTCGGCCCGCACGCCCAGCACGACCGACGTCTTCTCCGCGGCCGCGTGCAGGGCCTGCACGAAGATCCGCAGCCGGTTCTCGTCGCCGCCGAGGGTGAACGCCTCCTCGAACTGGTCGACGACCAGCACCCGGTTGCCGACCGCGAGCTGCACCTCGTGCGCGAACTCGACCAGCGCCTCGGAGTCGGCGGCGGCCTCCAGCGTGAGGATCAGGTCCGGCACCTGCAGAGCGAGCTCTTTGAGCGGGTCGGTGCCGGGCGAAATGATGATGGCGTCTTTTCCGAGCCGGGGGAGAACACCGGCTTTCATCAAACTCGACTTGCCGGCACCGGATGCGCCGACGAGCATCGTGATGCCGTTCTCGTTGATTCTGGCGAGAAGGGTGTTCGTCGCCCTTTCCCGGCCGAAGAACCAATTCGCGTCCTGCGGGCCGAATGCGCTCAAACCCATGTACGGGCAGACGGCGCTGTCTTCCTGCGGGGGTGTGTCCGCTTCCGTGACCGGGCTCGCGAGCGCCTCTTCCCAGAGGGTGCGCCACGCGTCCAGGTCGTACAACCCGTCGATCGCCGGCTGGGGCTTCCGCTTGCGCGCCTCGCCGACGAGGATCTCCAGCACGGCGCTCAGCCCGCTGAACCTGGCGGGGACGTTTCGCCCTCGCCGCCAGTCGCTGACGCGCTGTGCCGGTACGCGAACCGGTCTGCCCTGCTCGTCCGTTCGGCGGGCACGGGCGACCGACTCCGTGACCCGCTTCAGGGGCGGGTCACCTGCCTCCGCGTAGAGCAGCGCGAAGCGCTCCGCGAAGACGCCACGGGGTCCCAAGCGGCCTCCACCTCGTCCGGACCGGAAAACGTGGACCGCCCGTCTGAGCTGCGGCGCACGCACCGGACAGGCTGTCTTCCGCCCACCCTAACGAGGTGGTCTGACAACCTCGACCGCACGTCCTTCACGAGACAGGGGAGACCGTCAAAGTGGCAGTGGCGAACTGGGGCTTGGTTTCCACGGCTGAGGAGCACTGGGGGTCTCCTCAGCCGTGGCCCAGGCCGAGTGAATGGCAGGGTGCGGCCTGCTAGATCAGGCTGCCTTCCACAGCTCATCCGCTTCTGGTTGTTTGGGCTGAACCCTGTTCGGATCCGGCAGGTACGTTTCCGTCGGCAGCGTCACGTAGGTGATGCTCTCCGGTTTCAACGCGGTGAGTTTTCCCGCGAGGTCCGCCAGTTTCGAGATGGACCCGATTTCCTCGTCAGTGACGATCGACTTCGTCAGCACGTCCGCGAGCTGGAACGTTTTCTGTGGGCTGGCGAGCCAGTTCTCGTTGGCGATTTTCTCGCTCAGCGCCCGCATGAAGAGCTGCTGGTTCTTGATGCGGTTCAGGTCGCTGCCGTCACCGATGCTGTAGCGGGTTCGCACGAATGCGAGCGCCTGCGTCCCGTCGAGCTTGGTGGGCCCGGCCGGCACGTGCAGCCCGCTCTTCTCGTCGTCGATCGGCTCCGGGACGTTGATGTCGATGCCGCCGAGCCGGTCGATGACGTCGCGGAAGCCGTTGAAGTCGATCTGGACGAAGTGGTCGATCCGGATGCCGCTCATCTGCTCGACGGTCGCCACCGTGCACGCCGCGCCACCCGTGGAGAAGGCGCTGTTGAACATGGCGATGCTCGCCGGCGGGTGGTTGCCGCACGTCGGCCGAGAGACCATCGTGTCGCGCGGGATGCTGACGACCCTGGCCTGGTCGCCCGCGGCGTTCAGCTGCACGACCATGGCGGTGTCGGACCGGCCGTCGTCCTTGCCGATCAGGAGGATGTTGAGCGGGCGGCCAGGCGTCGACGGAGGCCTGGGGTGGGTGATCTCCTTGGCGAGATCGACGGTCTTGAGATTGCTCTCGAGCTTCCAGTAGGAGCCGCCGACCACGACGCCCGCCGTGATGACCACGGCGGCCCCCGAGACCGCGAGCCATCGTTTCAAGTGGACGTTCATACCCTCGACGGTCCCGGCTGTTTGTCCGGATCCCGTCGGTGGTTTGTCATGGTTGTGTCACAGCGTGCCTCAGCTGGTCGAGGAAGATCTCGTGCTGGGCCGTGACGGCGTAGCGGGCCTTCGTGCGTTCGATGGCGATGTCCCGGCCGAACGGGCTGCCCTCGGCGAGGAACCGCTGGTCGGCCACGAGCGCGCCGCGGGTGTAGCGGCCGGTGAGCTCGATCGCGAACCGGTCTTCCCGATACGTCGCCAGGTCGGGGTCGAGCAAGATCGCGGCGGCGAGCGGGTCGTGCGGGACGAAGCCGGTCCTGCCGAGGAAGCTGCCGTAGAAGTCGGCGTAGAAGCCGAGGATCTGCCTGGCGTAGTTGGTCTCGGGGAGGGCTTCGAGCCACTCGCCCGGCGCGTGGCTCGCCATCGTGACGTCGAGGCCGACGATCGTCAGGTCCTCGAAACCCGCCTGCAGCACGAGATCGGCTGCTTCCGGGTCGTGCCAGAAGTTGGCCTCGGCGTAGCTCGTGATGTTGCCGGGCACGTTGAGCGCGCCGCCCATGACGACGACTTTGTCGAGCAGGCGGGGGAGGTGTGGCTCGATCTGCAGCGCCAGTGCGACGTTGGTGAGCGGGCCGATGGCGAGCAGGTTCAGCTCGCCCGGGTTCGCCCGGGCCAGGCGGGCGAGCTGCTCGGCGGCGCTTTCGTTCGTGTGCGTGGTGGTGGGGTCGTCTCCGGCGTGTCCGCCCAGGCCGTCCTCGCCGTGGACGTCCTCGGCGGTCATGAGCGGTTGGGCGAGCGGCCTGGCGGCGCCTTTCGCCACGGGGGCCTTGATGCCTAAGCGTTCGGTGAGCCGCAGGGCGTTGGCCGTGGACTGCTCGACCGGCACGTTCCCGTGCACCGTGCCGATGGCGACTATTTCGGTGTCCGGATGGGCGCGCAGGTAGTACAAAGCGAGGGCATCATCGATGCCGGGGTCCGCGTCGACGATGATCCGCATGCGCTCGATCATGCCACCGGGGGAATGACATGACAGTCCGTCTCGCTGAGGTTTCCGACGCACCTGCCGTTGCTTCCGTGCAGGTCCAGACCTGGCGCACCGCCTACAAGGGCTTGATGCCGGACGAGGTGCTCGACGGCCAGTCGGTGGAAGCGCGCACGTCGATGTGGCAGCGCGCCATCCCGAACGGCGGCGTCTGGGTGGCGCTCGTCGACGACGCCGTGGTCGGCTTCGCCTCCGCTGGTCCCTCGCGCGACCCCGACGCGGCCTTCGAGCTGTACGCGATCTACGTGCTGTCCTCCGCGGCGGGCAAGGGCCTGGGCTTCGAGCTGACGAAGGCCGCACTGGGCGACGAGCCGGACGTGATCGTTTGGGTGCTGGACACGAACGTGCAGGCCCGCCGCTTCTACGAACGCATCGGTTTCCGGGCCGACGGCGTGACGAAAACGGAGATGGAGGGCACGGCCGAGTTGACGGAGGTGCGTTACCGCCGTTCGACCCCGTGAGCGGCCAGCACCGCGAGCACCTGGTCGACGTCGTCGGGGGTGATCACCGGCTGCATCCGGCCGCCGAGGTCGAGCACGAGCCCGGCCGACTTGCGGTGCCGCCGCCAGTCCAGGTTGAACCACTGCGTCAGGTTCCCGCTGCCCCAGGCGCGGTACCTGCCGGTCAGCGCGGTCATCTTGAACCACCTCGCCGACCGGATCCGGTCGTACCGCACGCGCTTGGCCAGCCCGAACGGGAAGTAGTAGCGCCGGATCACCAGCTCGGTGTCGTTGCAGGCGATGAGGCCGTCGTCGTAGTTCGTGGAGTTCCGCATGCCATCACTCCGGGTTGAGGATGTAGAGACCGCCGATCGAGCCGTCGGCGTTGAAGGTGACGCGGGCCTTCATCTCCGCTTCGGCGAACGTGAGCGGCACGTCGACGATCGTGTAGCCACCCTTTTTCGCCGGTGTCGGGGCACCGGTGCCGGTCAGCTCGCCGAGGTTGCTCACGAGCTGCTGCCACACCGTGCCGAGCTCTTCTCCTGAGAGCTTCGAGCTCATCAGCGGATCGAACATGGCGTGCACGGCCGCGAACTCGCCGTTGCCCAGATGTGCCACCACTTGTTGTGCCTGCTTGACACCGGCCACTGTGGACTCGGTCATCTCCGCACCCCCGAAGCGTTGCTGAGCGGCCTGTCTGCTCACGTGCAGCAGCTCGCCGATCTCGGCCCACGTGGCGCCCGACTCACGTGCCAGCACGACCAGCGCCCGCGTGGCGTCCTCGGTCAGTGCGGACAACGACAACGCGGCCACCAACGCCTCTCGGGCGGACGCTTCGTTTTCGAGCGCCCGCACGACCAGATCGGCGTTGTGCCTGATCAGAGCGGCCAGGTCCACCCTTGTCAAGGTAGCCTTGACAAGGGTGGGTGTCAACGTGGCCTTGACGTCGGGTCAGTCACGCCGCAGCGTCAGCTCGTCGATCAGCACTCCGTCCTCGTCGAGCGCGCGGATCTTCATCGTCTTCGCCGAGACGTCGACGGCCGTGATGCCGTAGCCGCGGTAGCGCACTCGTGACCAGGTGACCTTGGTGTCCGTGGACTTGTCGCTGTTCTTCTTGAAGCAGCGCATGGTCGGTGTGCCGCTCGGGTCCTCGTGGCCCAAATAGGACTCCGGCGCGTTCTGGTAGAACGTGTCGAGCGCCTGGCCGCCACCTCCGGTCGTGATGTAGGTGGTGCCGGTTTTGGTGCTCTTGCCCGCCTTGATCGGGTCGGTGCGTTCGTAGACGCGGTTGTGCGCGTTGAGCACGAGGTCGACCTGGTACTTGTCGAACAACGGTGCCCACTTCTGCTGCGCGATGCTCTCCGCGCCGCTCTCACCCGTCGAGTAGGTGGCGTGGTGCAGGTAGACGACGATGAAGTCGATCTTCGGGTTGGAGCGGTGGTCGGCGAGCTGCTTCTCCAGCCAGGTCAGCTGCTTGCCCTTCGTGTGGTCGAGGTTCGCGGCGTTGCGGTTGCAGATGTCGTTGCCGTCCAAGCTGATCAGCCCGACGTTCTGGTAGCGCCACGCGTAGATGCCGGTCGACCCGCTCCAGGCGTTGTCCGGCATGGTGAACCTCGCCTTGACGCCGCCGTAGCCGTTGGAGGAGTACCACTTCTCCATCTCGCGGTTGCCGAGCGTGATCATCCACGGCGTGTTCTGCGCGATGAACTCGTTCTGCGCGAACAGCGAGTTCCACCTGGCGGCGTCGTACTTGTCCGTGTCGGTGTGCCCACCTTCGGAGTTCTTCGTGCCGCCGTGGATCGCGTAGCTCAGGTTGCCGAGCGCGAGGTGGAACGCGGGGTTCTGGTCTTTTGCCAGGCTGTTGAGCTTGCGCGCGTTGTAGCCGTACCCCTGGTCGCCGAACGCGGTGAAGGTGAAGGGCGCGTTCGTCGTTGGCGCAGTGCGGAACTGGGCTGTCTCGCCGCTTCGTTTGCTGGTGATCGGGTCGTAGTCCTGGTGTCCCACAACGTAGAAGTACGTCGTGTCCGGCTTCAGGTTGTCGAGCTTGACGTGCAGGTAGTACTGGTACAGGGGATCCGGGCCGTGCGGCGGGAAGCTGTGGTCGCCTTCCTGCCAGCCGATCTCGCTCTTGAGCGTGCGAAGTTCAGCGCTGATCTTCGCGCCGAAGTTGCCTGCCTCGGTGGCGATCCGCACGTACGGCCCGTTGACCTTCTCCAGCTGCTGCCAGGAGATCACGACCTGCTTCTCCGGATTCGCGCCGTACGCGATGTGCCGGCCCACTGGCCTGATCTTCAGCCCGTCCGGCGCCTGTGCCGTTGCCGCCAGGAGCCTGAACAACGACCGCCGCGTGGTCTCAGTCATCTCTGCTGCGCCTTCCCTCAGCCGCGCCGGATCGTGAGCTCGTCGATCAACGCACCCGTCTCGGTGAGCGCTCTGACCTTCATCTGCGCGGGCGTGCTGCCGGTTTTCGGCGTCACGTCAACGGCAACCAGCCCGTACCCGCGATACCGCACCCGCGACCAGGTGACCTTGACCAGCTTCTCCTCGCCGTCCTCCTGGTCCACCCGCATGGTCGCCGTGGCGTCCTTGACGTTGCCGAAGTACGAGTCGCCGGCCTTCGCGTCCTGCCAGCTGTTGATGCTCTCGCCGCCACCGCCCGCCGTGATGTACGTGGTGCCGTCCTTGACCGGGTTGACGGTGGACTTGATGTCCGCCTTCTTCGTGCCCTTGCCGGCCTTGATCGGGTCCGTCCGCTCGTAGACGTGGTTGTGCCCGTTGAGAACCAGGTCCACCTGGTACTGGTCGAACAACGGCGCCCACCGCTTCTGCGCGCCGACCTCGGACCCGTTGTTGCCCGACGTCGAGTACGTGCACTGGTGGCAGTAGACGACGATGAAGTCGATCTTCGGATCCTTCCGGAACTTCTCGAGGGTCGTCTTCAGCCAGGCCTGCTGCTTGCCCTCGGTGTAGTCGAGGTTGGCGTCGCTGTTGTAGCAGATGTCGTTGCCGTCCAAGCTGATCAGCCCGACGTTCAGGTACCGCCAGGAGTAGATGCACGTGGAGCCGTCCCACGCGTTGTCGGGCATCGTGAACCGCTGCTTCATCCCGCCATACCCGTGCGCGCCGTACCAGGTCTCCATCTCGTGGTTGCCGAGCGACACCATCCACGGTGTCGTAGCCGCGACGAGTTCGTTCTGCGCGAAGAACGAGTCCCACTTCCGCGCGTCGAACGCGTCGTCGACCCGTCCGCCCTCGCCATCGTTGGCGTAGCTCAAATCGCCCATCGCGAGGTGGAACTGCGGCCCGAGGTCGGCTATGAGGCTGTTGGTGGCCAACGCGTTGTAGCCAACCCCTTGGTCCCCGAAGGCCGTGAAGCTGAACGGTTGGCTCGTAGTCGGCGCCGTCCTGAACGTGCTGAACTCCGTGGGCTCAAACCCTTGGTGCCCAACTACGTAGTAGTACGTCGTGTCCGGCACCAGATCGTTGATCTGGACGTGCTGGTAGTACTGCGTCACGGCCTTCCCGAGGTGCGGCGAAACCGTGAACAGCGCCCCCTTCTCCTGCCACTGGAGGTCGCTGGTGAGCGCCCTGGTCTCAGCCTTGATCGCCTCGCCGTACTCGCCGGCCTTCGTCCCGATGCGGAGGTACGGGTTCCGCACGTTCTTCGGCACCTGCCACGACACCACAACCTGCCTGGTCGGGTCCGCCCCGAACGCGAGGTGCCGTCCGAACGGCCTCAACGCCTGCCCGAGGTCATCACCCTTGATCAGGACGTCCGGCGCTTGTGCCTTGGCGATACCGAGGTTCGCCGCGGCCAGCACGGCCCCACCCGCCGCCCCGGCCTTGAGCACGCCGCGCCGCGAGTACCTCCGCCGCGCGTCCTCGTACAGCTCCTGAAGCCGCGGACCGTTCTGTGACCTGCGTCGCGGAGGCTCACTCATGCTCGGAAATTAGGGAACCTTGTTTACCTAAGTCAATGACCGTTGGGGCAACACAATTCCGGGCAGGCCCGACCTACCATCGTGAGGCAACCGCCGCGCCAGGAGGTTCACCATGGTGTTCCGCCGCAACCTGGAGTCCCGCGAAGCCGACATAGCTCGCTCCGTCTTCGGCGACGCCCTGGACCTCACCCGCCTGCGCCTGGCCGAGGGTGGCCTCCTCGGCAGCTTCGGCGTGGCCCGCACCCTGCCTCGGTTGGTCACGTTCCCCAAGGGAGTCCTGACGTCGCCGCAACACCAGGCACGCTACGAACACTGGCTGGTCCACGAGCTGACCCACGCCTACCAGTACCAACACGGGCGCAGCGTCCTGAGCATGCTGCCGACCGCTGTGGCTGGGTTCTTCGTGAAGGGGCTCTACGACTACGGCGGGGCTGAGGGCTTGCGCGGGAAGTCGTTCGCCGACTTCAACACCGAGCAGCAGGCCAACATCGTGGCCGACTACTACTATCTGAGCACCTACGAACCTTCTCGCGACCTCTCGGCCTACGAGCCGTACATCGCGCATGTCCGCTCGGGCGCCTGACCCCTGGAAAAGATCAAGCTCCGACCTGCGTTGCCGCTGGTCAGAGCTTGATTTCACCCGGCGAAAGGTGGTGCCCCAGGCAGGATTCGAACCTGCGACACACGGTTTAGGAAACCGATGCTCTATCCCCTGAGCTACTAGGGCTGGCACGAGCAGTCTAGCGGGGTGGCGCCACCGAGTTGACCAGCGCCCCCGCCTAGCGCGGAGAGGCGATCGCTCACGCACTGTGAGGGAGCCGGTGGGATGCCTGCGGCCGTTGGAGGGAAGTGAGGCAGGCCACCTTCAAACGGGCAGAAACGTCAGGTAGGGAGAGGGCGTGAGCAGACCCTGGCCCGACTTCCGTCCTGGACCCCTTGGTGCCGTCAAGGCTTGGTGGCGTCGGCGGGTGCCGCGACGTGCTGAGGACATCACGTTCGTGCCGCCGGTCAGCAGTCATCAGCAGGAGTTCGAGACGCCGTTGCCCAGTGCGGTGTACGGGCTGGATTTCCAGCTCAAGCTGACGATCGTGTGGCGGCTTGATCTGGCTACGGGGCTCAGGCACAACGCGCCGCGGAGTGCTGCGATCCATCACGTTTTGCAGCGGGCCAAGGAGATCAGCGGCAAGGCGATGTTGGTGCACCACGCGGCGCTGCAGGTGCAGCTGGCCGACGAGCTCGCGACTGAGCGGCAGGTGCCGGGTACGCACATCTGGGCGCGGGCTGAGGGGGTCAAGGTCACGACCAACGACGACGACCTGGAGATGGCGAGAAAGCACATCGCCCTGCTGAGGAACTCCACGCTCAAGTTGGCCGAGCGGGATGTTGAGCGGGCCGAGATCAGGTACTTGAGGGACGAGGTGCTGACGGATGTCGGCACGGCGACGATCTGGTGGCTGCAGCGCAACGGATACCAGGTCGAGGAGGCGGTGAAGCTCTCCCATCACCTCGCTGAGCTCGTGCAGATCGCGCAGCAGCAGCCGGCGAAGCACTGGGCCGAGTCGCTGGTCAGCAGTGTGGAGCGGGCGTTGCCGGAGCTTGAGGACGCGCATCGGAAGGATTTGAAGCAGCATCTGGTCAAGGCGTTGAGCGTGTACGGCGGGTCGCGGGTGGCTGCCGAGTTCGCTGATCAGATCGGGTTGCCCGCGGGCGAACAGCATGCGAACGGGCAGCACACGAACGGGCACGTCTAGGGTGGTTCGGGTGCTGACCGAACTTCGCAGTGCCGCGGTGGTTGCCGGGTTGCGGGCGCTTGCCCGGCTCACGCCTTATGCCGAGGCGGAGCTGATCGGGCTCCGTCAGATCGTCAAGCCTGGAGATGTCTGCGTGGACGTCGGGGCCGCGCTTGGCTTGTACACCGTCACGTTGTCGAGACTGGTCGGTCCACAAGGGACTGTGCACAGTGTCGAGCCGCTGGTGTTCGCGCATCCCGCCCTCAGCTACCTGCTCAGGCCGCGGGAGGGGCAGAACATCCGCAGGCACTCGGTGGCTCTGGGGAACGGGCAGGGGCGCGAGGTCATGAGCGTGCCCATCAGGCACGGGAGTCCGGTGACCGGGAGGTCGTTCCTCACGGTGGGGGCCGAGGGGCTCGGGTCCAACGAGGAGTTCGACGAGCACCTGGACGTCGTGGTGAAGACGGACACGCTGGACCACTTCGTCGAGGAGCAGAAGATCACGCAGCTCGACTTCGTCAAGGCCGACGTCGAGGGGGCCGAGCTGCGGGTGCTCGAGGGTGGGAAGGAGACCATCGAGCGGTTCAAGCCGGCGTTGCTGCTGGAGATCGAGGAACGGCACGTCGAGCGCTTCGGGTACCGGGCGCAGGACGTCGCGGACTTCCTGACGGAGCGCGGGTACCGGATGAGCACGTGGCAGGCGAACCGGTGGGTGCCGACCGGCAAGATCGGTGGCGAGATGCGGAACTACCTGTTCAGGGCCTGAAATTAGTAGAGGCCGCCGACCCCTGGGGGTGGATCGGCGGCCTCATCTCGAAGGTCTACAAGCTGTAGACCTCAAGCTCGTACAGGGAGTATCCGTAACGAGTGGCCCGTTGGGTACCCGTCAATCGGAGGTATCTCGCGTCCTGTGCTGCAAACGCTACGACATCCTCGCCTCCATCGCCACTACTTGTGGAGAAAACGTTCCGCCAAGTCGTCCCGTCATTGGAAACGTCGATGCGGTAGCCGCTGCCGTAGGCCGACTCCCAGTGCAACACTGCGCGACCGATCCGTTGCACAGAGCCAAGGTCGACCTGGATCCACTGGTTGTCGCTCCAGTCGCTGGCCCAGCGCGAACCGAGGTTGCCGTCCAGCACCTGCGACGGCGGGAGGTTGTTCGCGCCCGTTTCGTGGGACGACGCGGAAGCGGTTCCGGTCGCGGCCACGTTGACGATGTTCTGGCCGCGACGGGACGGGAACTGCACGACCTGCTGGAAGGTCGGGCGGTTCTGCCAGTGGATCTTCTCCTGGGTGATGCCGCCCATGGCGCGGTGGATGATCGTGTCGGCGCACCACTGGTCACCGGCGGCGCAGTCGGCGTCACCGGGGTAGACCTGGTTGGCGGGCTTGGCGACGGCCGCCGAAAGCGAGTTCAGCAACGCCGTGCGGCAACCGGACAGAGTGCCGCCACCGCAGTAGGTCTGCGGGAAGGCGCCCTGGACCGGGTCACCGAGGACCTTGCGCAGGTCCTTGTCCACATAGCCCCACCAGCCGTACTGGAACGACGAACCTTTGTGCGGCGCGGCGCCGTGCACGTCCGACGGGGCCTCGTCCACCTGCTGCGCGCCCACGATCGCGTCGTACAGGCCATCACCCAGCGACGGCTTGAACTCGGCCTGCACCAGAAGCGGCCACCAGGCATCAAGGATCCTGATCGCCTCGGCGTTGGCGTAGGTCTTGCTGCCCTTCGCGGTCTCCTTGCGCAACGAGCCGGAGCGCTGCCAGTCCTTCAGCTTCTGCACGACCGGCGCCAGCGTCGAGTCCAGCGGCGCCGACTCCAGCACGCGGAGCAGCTCCGGCAGCACCTCCTGGGCCCGCAGGTCGGCAACCGCGGCCTCGGCCATGGCCTTTGTCAGCGACGCACGCGTGACTTTCTGACCTGACGAAACCAAGGCCTTGACCCGCACGTCCAGCAGGTTGCCTCGGTGCACGGCGCTGTGACCGAAGCCGCCGAACGTGAAGTCCTTCGCCTGCTTGTTGTTCCACGAGATGTAGTAGTCCTGGTTGATCGAGTTCGGGTGCCCGGCGAACGGCATCACCGCGGAGACGTTCTCGTTGCCGTCCCAGTCGACCCACTCGTACTCGGCGCGGCCCCACGTCGGCAGGTTCGGGTCCACAGTGGAGCGGCGCACCGGGTTCAGGCCCGAGTTGAAGTACGCCACGTCACGGGAGTCCGCGTAGAACCAGTTGAACGCGTACCCGATCTTGTTGGCCGCGCGCTGGAAGTCGGTGGCCGAATGAATCGCACCAGGATCGTTGAGCTCCTGGAAACCGATGATCGAGTCGACCTCGTGCATGTACGTCGAACGCAACGTCGCGTACGCCACGACCTTGCCGCCGACCGTCGCACGGCTCGTGACCAGGCCGTACTTGGTCCGCCACATCACCAACGTGTAGGAGCCGGCCGGCGTGCCATCGGCAACTGTCGGCTTCCAGGCGTTCTTGCGCTCCAAGCGTTCCATCGGCAGGCAGGCGCCGTGGAACAAGTACGACGTGGAGGCCTTGGTAGCGGGAGAACCGTCCGCGTTGCACAGCTCCACGGCGTAGGTGTCGATCATGTCCTGCGCGGACGAAGTCGCGCTCCACGAGTAGTCGACACCGCGGCCGAGCTGCACGTACATCGACACACCGGCGAACGAGACACCGCGCGAACGGACACCCGGACCGTTGAGCTCCTGCAGCATCAGCAACTGCGGCGCGAAGTAACCGGTCTGCGGACCCCACACGGCGATCGGGTTGCCGGAGTCGGTGTACGCACCGGACACCGCCAGCGCGTTGGACATGCCGTGCTTCTTGTTCAGCAGATCGGCGGGCAGCACGCCGTCCTCGAAGATGCCGCGTGCCTTGGCGACGTCCTCAGCGGCAGGCACCGCGACAGCAGTACCCGTCCCGCCCACCTCGTCGTAGATCATCCGCTCCGGCGTGATGCTGCCGGAGTCCGGAAGAGCCACGCCCTGCGGTGACGCGGGAGAGGCCGAGTACGGGAAGGACTGTCCGTTGTGGAGGGTGAGCACGGCCTCCGGGTCGTTCTGCGCCCGGAACGCCTGCCACACCTGCTCACCGACGGCAGCACCGTACTTGTTCTGCGCGGCCAGCTTCACCAGGGCCGACTGCACCTCGCCGCCACCACCGGCACCGAACAGGCCACCGACGACCGAGGCGATCGCCACCATGTCCGTCGACTTGAACGGCTGGATGTCGTTCCAGTTCGTGATCGCGTCGGCGTGCCCGGTCAGCACGTACTCACCGGGGAAGTTGCGGGCCGACACCGACTGGGTGATGTAGGCGTTGATCCCGGAGATGTAGTCGTTGACGTCGGCCACCGCCTGCCGCCCGCGCTCACCACCGTTCACCGCCGCCGTGTCGATCTGCTTCTGCAGGTCCGTCTCGGTGTACGGGATCTGGTTGTAGAAGCTCTGCTCCAGCACCCGGTTCGACGGAGCACCACCGGCGAAGCCCGACAGCTGGCCGCGGCCGAGGTGGCGGAACAGGTCCATCAGCCACAACCGGTCCTGCGCGGCCGCGAATCCGGCGCCGTACATCGTCCCGGACCGCGTGGTGCCGGTGATGTGCGGCATCCCGATCTTCTTGTCCCGCACGATGGTCACGTCCGCGCGGGGCTTGATCGTGCTCTCGACCTGGTCCGCCGGCACGCCGAACGACGAGTCGTTGAAGAAGTTCGTGAGCTGGTCGTTGGTCAAGCTGCTGTAGCCGTTGACCAGCGCGTCGTACTTGCCGAGCTGGTCGTTCGAGTGCGCAGGCATGGTCTTGAACGCCTTGTGCGCGAGGATCTCGGCCAGCGTCGCGTTGCCGTTGTTGCCGGGCGGCACGATGTCGCCGCACTGGCCGAGGCAGTAGTCGTCGGCAGCGAACGCGGACTCTCGCGAGTCGGCCTGGGCAGCTGACGGAACGATCAAGAAGGAGGCGGTGACGGCAGCGGTCGCCAGCAGGGACGTCACCGGATTGGCTCTCCGCATGGCGCGAAGCTCCTCTCCGAACAGGGCAGGGGCAGGGGCAGACAGGGTCTGTGTGACGCAGGTTACTTTCCGGTAGGCCTATTGCGAAAGACCTTCGCGTTTTCGTGACCGGGACGGAATGACCTGTATCGGTTCAGAAGCGGATCAACTACCCGTATGGGCAGAAACGAGAACGGCAATCCGATTCCGCCGGTCGTATCTGTGTTTCTGGTACGACATTCCACTAAGTGGGATTTTCGGGTTTGGTCACTCAGGGTTCCGACAGAACCGACTAAGTCCTGGTGGCATGCCTACGCAGCGAAGTCACCGCTCAAATCCGGTAACTGTGAACGACGCCCGTGATCTCGAAAAACCGTTACCACATGATGAGATAACTGAGAATTAACGTGACCTTCGACGTGTGTACGCGAAGATCGCGAACATGAGGGAGCACGGAACGCCAATGCGGGAGGCGTCGTGATCAAGGTTCTGCTGGCCGACGACGAGGACCTCGTCCGTTCCGGCCTTCGCATGATCCTGAGCAGCGTCGGGGACATCGAGGTCGTCGCGGAATGCGATGACGGGCACCTGGTGGCCGACCTGGCGCGCCAGCACCGTCCTCACGTGGTCCTGCTCGACATCCGGATGCGCACATCGGACGGGCTCGCGGCACTGCGGAGGCTGCGGACCCTGCCGGACCAGCCACGGGTCTGCATCCTGACCACGTTCGACGTCGATGAGTACGTTTCGGAAGCCTTGAGGCTCGGTGCGTCTGGCTTCCTGTTGAAAGACACCGAACCGGAACAGCTCGTCAAGGCCGTGCGTGATCTTGCGCGCGGTGGTGCGGTTCTCGACCCCGGTGTGGCGGCACGGGTGCTCGCGGCCGTTGCGGACGGCGAGCGGATGGCCGAGCCGGCACGCAGGCTCCTCGCGAGCCTGTCCGAACGCGAGCGCGAGGTGCTCGTGCTGATCGGCCAGGGCATGTCCAACGCGGAGATCGGCGGCACCCTGCACCTGTCGGAGGCGACGGTGAAGGGCTACGTGTCGTCGGTGCTCGGCAAGATCGGCGCGGTCAACCGCGTGCAGGCCGCTCTGGTGGCCTATCGCGGCGGCCTGATCGCGTAAGCACTAGTTCCCGGAGACGATCTCCGGGACGTCCTCGACCGATGGCTGGACCTCGACCCTGTTCCGGCCGTGGCGCTTGGCTCGGTAGAGAGCCATGTCCGCGGCCGCGAACAGCTGGTCCAGCTTGGCCGGCCCCGCCGCCACGCCGATGCTCACCGTCGGGCGGCGGACCGCGCCGAGCACCATCGTCCAGTCGTGGCCGTCGACGGCCGCGCGGATCCGCTCGGCCACGTTCGGGCCCACGTCCATGTTCGGCCCGGTGTCGCCGAGCAGCACCACGAACTCGTCACCGGCCCAGCGCGCCACCAAGTCGTCCGCCCGGCACTCGCGCCGCAGCAACGCCGCGATCTCGCGCAACGCCGCATCACCCGCCGCGTGCCCGGCGTCGTCGTTCACGCCCTTGAACCAGTCCACGTCGACCAGCACGAGCCACGGCACCCGCCCGCGCGCCGCCGTCGACTCCAGCAACGCCGCCGCGGCACGTTCCAGCCCGAGCCGGTTCGCCAGTCCGGTCAACGGATCACGTGCCGCGGCCTCCTGCGCCGCGACCGCCAGCCGTTGTGCCTGAACGGCCACCCGGCGCTGCTCCAGCGCCTGGCCCAGGCCTTCCTGCAACGTCTCCGTGGCCGTGCGCGAGGCCTGCATCGACCGCCGCAACGCCTCGGCCTCACCGACCGAGTCGCCCAGCGAGTGGCAGATGTCCGCGAGCTCCGTGGAGAACCGCAGCAGCAGCGACGTGTCGTTGATGCGTTCGGCATTGGAGACCGCACGCGACGCGAGTGTGCGCGCCTCGTCGAAATCGCCCTGCTCACGCCGAACCACGGCCAGCACCCAGTTGCCGACGGAGATGCCCCAGAGGTCACTCGCGTCGAGCGACAGTCGCAGAGTTTCGGTGCCGGTCTCCTCTGCCTTCTCCAACTGACCGACACCGGCCAAGGAACGGGCATAGGCACCCATCAACGCGCGGCGCATGACCTCTTCCTTGACGAGCCCCAGGCCTTCGTCGAGGTACGCCAGCGCCTCCTCGAAGATCGCCGGAGCCGCCGCGGGAGGGCCGGAGCAGGCGCGGAAGTTCAGCGACCCGCCGAGGCGCTGCAGACAGTGCGCCAACGTGTCGGTGTTGCCCGCACGGCGAGCCACCTGCACCGACAGCCGCAGCATGTCCAGCGCCGCGCGCCGGTTGCCGATGCCCTCCATGAGATAGCCGAGCGAGCCCATCGTCTGCGCGACGGCGGGGCTGTCCGCGCGGTCCGCGTCGAGGTCCGTCCACCCCTCGGCAGCCAATTCCAGGGCGAGCGGAATGCGGCCGAGCCGCCACGCCAGGACGGCGCGGTTCACCAGCACGGCGGATCGGACCCAGCGGTCCGCGCCGGGTGACACCTTGGTGACCACCTCGTCGAAAAGACTGTTCGCCTCCGGCAGGCGGCCAGCGTTGAGCAACGCGCGGACCTCTCGGTCCAACCGCGGAATCTGGCCCGCTACCAGCGGATCGCGCTGCTCCACTCGTTCATCGACTCCGTTCCGACTCGCCGAGCGGCCCGCACAGGCTACCGGGACGGTCGCGCCCTGTGCTGATCGTGGTGCAGGACGTCATCGAGGGGTAGTCGGTTGCGCCAACAAGCTGCGCAGCGCCTGGGCTCGATCGACGATCATTCCGTAGCGCAGCTTCTTGTCAACGGGATCGTTGTGAATGCCTTGTGCGGTCACCTGGGCCGGGTGCTTGCGGTAGAGCAGGCTGGGTGTCGCGATGAAGTAGCCGGCCGAAACCGTTTGCAGCGCCATGAGCAGCCCCGTGTCCGCCGACCTGGGCAGCGCCATCCACCCGCCCATCGCGAGAAGCAGGTCGCGTCGCACGCACAGGGTGACCGGGTGGACGGGCAACCGCCACTCGTTGCCGGTGAACGCGTCGAGCACCTGTCCGGGTTCGAGCACCCCTTCGTCGGGGTCGCCGAAGGCCCGGGAGACGACCTCCCCGTCCGGCAGCAGGTCACGCGCGCTCGAGGTCACCCAGCCGACGCGTTCGTGCTCTAGCAGGACCGCGATGTCCCGTCGCAGAGCTCCGGCCGTCAGCTGGTCGTCCGCGTCGAGGTTGCGGACGAACTCGCCGGTGGACCGTGCGACGGCCATGTTCCGCGTGCACGCCTCGCCGGCAGGCGGCGACGAGGCGAACGAGACGCGCGGGTCCTCGAACGGCGGTTCTGCCGCTGTCTCACCGTCGTGCTGGATCAACCACTCCCACTGCCAGCCCGGTGGCATCTCCTGCGCGCGCAGCGACTCGTACGCCTCAGCCAGGAAAGACAGGTGAGGCGGATGTACAGGTGTTACGACAGAGATGGTTCGCATCAGTCTCGCCGGCCGTATGAGTCGTAGTGCAGCACGTCTTCGAGGGGCATCCGGTTGCGCCAGCCGTGCCGTTCCAGGTCAGGCGTGTCCGGCAGGGATCGCACCGGTCCGACGCAGAGCCACGCCACCGGACGGACCCTCGTGGGGATGTCCAGCAGACGGCGCAGCACATCTTCTCGGTAGAAGCTCACCCACCCGACACCGAGGCCCTCCTCCGTCGCGGCCAGCCACAGATTCTGGATGGCCAGGCACACGGAGTACAAACCCGCGTCCGCGATCGCGTGCCTGCCCAGCACCGCGGGCGAACCCCGCTCCGGGTCGTAGGTGACGACGATGCCCAGCGACGACTCCATGACGCCCTCGACCTTGATGCGGGAGAAGGTCTCCGCCCGTTCCTGATCGAGCTCGGCCGCGAAGACCGAGCGCTCGGCCTGGACGTGGTCCCGGAATGCGCGCCGAATCGATTCATCGCGCACCAGCACGAAGTCCCACGGCTGAGAAAGCCCGACGCTCGGAGCGGCGTGAGCTGCGGTGAGCACGCGGCGCAGCACCTCCGGCGGGATTTCCTCGCCGGAGAACTCGGCACGGGTGTCCCTGCGGCGGTGCACTACTTCGTACAGGTTCATTCGTGCGATCGTGCCTCACTCGAAAGCACCAACTTCACGCTGGAGAGGTGGCGCTGATCTCATCCGAGGCGATACACCGATTGGATGCGAAGAATGAAAGGTGGTTACGGCTCCGCGCTCGGATTCGGCGGCGGAGTCGGCGTGACCACGTTCACCGGTGCCTGGCCGCTGCTCGCCCTCATCCTGCTCGCCGCCGTCGTGGTGATCGTGTCCCTGCGCACGACGATCATCGGCGCAGGGCTGGCCGCACTGCAGTGCTGGGGCCTCTACGCGACCTTCTTGGTGGGTGTTCGTGGCGATCTGACGGTCGACGAACACACGACCTGGGCGCTCGCGTTGCTGGTGCAGCTCGCCGTGAGCTGCGTGCGGGCCCGGACGGCGGGGGGCGGGATCGCCCGGGTGGCGGGTTCGGGCGATCGGGAGAGCGGCGGGTAGGGGAAGAGGGTGGCGGAGATTGTG